>NZ_VHIJ01000040.1:29118-97833 GCF_006680095.1 Pseudarthrobacter sp. B4EP4b
GCGCGTCCCTGACCTTGCTTCGCTGCGGCCAGGGAACCCTGGCGCCGTGGGCCCAACCGGCGCCTCCCGGGACCCGGTGGTTGAGCGTGTCGAAACCCGTTTCGGCACGCTCAACCGCCGGGATCTGCCGCCACTAGGCTGATCTCATGCCCCCATCACGCCATCCGGCGGAACTGACCCCCAAGCGGGAACCCTCGCGGCGCCTGGCCCTTCGCCCTTACGCCCGGGCCGTAGCCCAGGTGTTGCGGGTCAGTTTCCGCGCCTCCCCGGGCGCCGTCATCATGAAGGTGCTCGGCTCGCTGATCTCGGCCGTGCTGCCCCTGGTGACCACGTACTTCGCCGCGCTCACCACCACGGCCCTGGCAGCGGCTTACTCCGGTGACGCCGGGGCGGGCCAACTGGCAATTGTCTACGTCATCATCACCGCCGCGCTCGGCCTCTTCTGGGGCGCCTTCAACAGCGTGGACCGCTACATCCAGCAGCTGATGAGCTTCAAGGTGGGCGCCATCGTGGGCGACCAGATGTACGAGCGGTTCCTCGCGCTCGAGTTCTGGCGCTACGACGACAAAGAAACCGTTGACCTGTACGACCGCGCCAAGCGCTTTTCCGACTCCTACGCCCGCGTGCTGGACCGGATTGCCGCCATCTTCACCCAGCTCGTTTCCGTGGTCCTCGCCGTGGGCGCCCTGCTGCTGGTCAGCTGGTGGATCGCGGTGATCGTCCTGGTGGCCATCGTGCCCAGCGTCTACCTGCAGTTCAAGCTGTCCCGGGAGCAGATTGCGCACTGGAACACGCAGGTGGACTCCCGGCGGCAGCGCCGGATGATCGAACAGAACCTGCTCCGGCCGCAGCACATCGCCGAGATGCGGCTGTACGGCATCGTGGGCTTCCTAATGGATCTCCGTTCCCGCCTGCGCGACGCCGACGAGCGCCGCCGTCTTGATTTCCAGCGCCGCTACATCCCCAAGCAGCTTGCCGCCGACGCCCTCCAGTACGGCGCAGAAGTGGTCTCGTTGATCTGGGTGGTGGGGCAGATCATCACCCGCGCACAGCCGGTGGGCCAGTTCCTGTACGTGCAGCAGATCGTCAGCCGGGCGCTGTCCACGGCCAACAACCTGGTCTCTTCCCTCAGCTCGATCGACGAGGACCTGGCCAACCTCAAGGACTACGAACTGTTTATGGCCTTGCCGGTGCATTCGGAGCACGCCCCTCCGCTGCTGGAATCCCCGAAAACCGTTGAGCTCAAGGACATCCGGTTCACCTACACCGGCAGCGACATAGAGGTGATCCGCGGCATCAGCATGACCATCCGGGAAGGCCAGCACATCGCCATCGTGGGGGAGAACGGCGCCGGGAAGTCCACCCTGATCCGCATCCTCGCTGGCCTCTACCGGCCCGACTCCGGGCAGGTAATGCTCGACGGCGTGGACTTGGCCGCCGTCGACGTCACCTCCTGGCACCGCCACCTGGCCGTGCTGAGCCAGGAGTTCCTGAAATACGAGTTCGCCACGGCAGCGGAAAACATCTACTTCGGCGACGTCGACTCGCCCCGGGACGAGGTCCGCATCCGCAGGTCCGCCGCGGACGCCGAGGCACTGGACTTCATCAACAAGCTGCCGAACGGGCTGGACAACCACGTCAGCAACTGGATGGAGGACCCGCGCGGACGTAAGGGCAGCGGCCTTTCCGGCGGCCAGTGGCAGCGCCTGGCGATGGCCCGGAACTTCTACCGGGACGCCTCATTCATGGTGATGGACGAGCCGACGTCCGCCATCGACGCCCTGGCCGAGCACCGCATTTTCACCCGCCTTTTCGCGGACCGGAGCAGCACCATCATCGCCATCAGTCACCGCCTGGCCACCATCGAAAAAGCAGACATCGTGTACATGCTGGAGGACGGCAGGATCGTGGAGCAGGGCACGCACAAGGAACTGGTCTCCCTTCGGGGCCGCTACTTCAGGATGTTCGAATCCCAAATCCCCGTCGAGGAAGCCACCGGAACTTAAGTCTCCACAATGGTGGTGCGGACCTGGGCCAAGCTGGGACGGGGCGGGACGCTGCTGAAGCCAAAAGTCACGGCCGGTGCAATGGGCGCCAGCGGGCCGGCGTCGGCGCCCTTCCAGTGGACGACGGCGGGACGCAACGGCATGGAGGTCGCTCACCCCGTAAAACTCCCGCCTGCCGCTACCCGCAGTACCGGCAGTCCGGGAGCCCCCGCTGAGCAAACCCGCTACCGGGCTCACAGCCCGCAGCCACCGGGGATGGACGGCGAGGGGGCGCGGGACTGCCCGCAATGTGCGGCCCAGGAGCGTCCGCCCGCCGAAGCGTGCGCTGATGGCCAGCGGGCCGGCGTCAACTGTCAAAGCCAGGTGCTCCAGCCGGGCTGAAACACCAACCACCCGGACTTCGTCAAAACTGTAGGTGCTTGAGATGAAGTCAGCCACGTCCTGCGTGGGCGCGAGCAGCAGCCTGTGCCCGGAGGGCTCCTGCACCATGACGTCGGCGAACGGACCAAACGGGGAGGAGTCCCAGATTCCCACCACTGCCCGCAGGCCCGATCCGGTGCCAATCCCGGCAATATGGCCGTCGAAGATCCAGCGGCTGCCCATACGGCCCACTGTAGCTAAGGACAGCACTGCGGCTGGGATAACCTAGAGCAGTGACTTACGAGATCGAGATCGGCCGTGGCAAGCGTGGGCGTCGTGCCTACTCCCTGGATGACATTGCAATTGTCCCTAACCGTCGTACCCGCGACCCCAAGGACGTCTCCGTCTCGTGGCAGATCGACGCCTACCAGTTCGATATGCCCGTCATCGCGGCCCCGATGGACTCGGCCATGTCCCCGGCAACAGCCATTGCCCTGGGCAAGCTCGGCGGCCTGGGTGTGCTGGACCTTGAAGGGCTCTGGACCCGGTACGAGGACCCTCAGCCCGTCCTCGACGAGATCGGTGCACTCGAAGACGAGGTCAACAGCCCCGCCGTGACCGGCCGGATGCAGGAGCTGTACAAGGCACCCATCCAGCCCGACCTGATCACATCCCGCCTGGCTGAAATGCGGGCCGCCGGCGTGACCGTGGCAGGCTCCCTCACCCCGCAGCGCACCCAGGAGCACTACAAGACCGTCCTGGCTGCCGGCGTCGACATCTTTGTGATCCGCGGAACCACAGTGTCCGCCGAGCACGTGTCCAAGGACCACGAGCCGCTGAACCTCAAACAGTTCATCTATGAACTGGACGTCCCCGTCATCGTGGGCGGCGCGGCCGGGTACACCCCCGCCCTGCACCTCATGCGCACCGGCGCAGCCGGCGTCCTGGTGGGCTTCGGCGGCGGCGCCACTACCACCACCCGCCGTGCCCTGGGCATCCACTCGCCCATGGCATCGGCCATTTCCGACGTCGCAGCGGCCCGCCGCGACTACATGGACGAGTCCGGCGGCCGCTACGTCCACGTGATCGCCGACGGCGGCATGGGCACCTCCGGCGACATCGTCAAGGCGATCGCCATGGGAGCCGACGCCGTGATGCTCGGCAGCGCGCTGGCCCGTGCCGAAGAAGCACCCGGCAAGGGCTGGCACTGGGGCCAGGAGGCACACCACCTGGAACTGCCCCGAGGCGACCGCGTCAACGTCGGAACGGTCGGCCCCCTTGAAGAGGTCCTCTTCGGACCCGGCCACCACACCAACGGAACCGCGAACCTCATCGGTGCCCTCCGCCGCTCCATGGCCACCACCGGCTATTCGGACCTGAAGGAATTCCAGCGCGTCGACGTCGTCGTTTCCCCCTATTCCGGGAACTGACGCAGGGGGCAGGCCAATCCATGCCTGCCCTGCCCAAGCGTGCCGCGACAAAGTAGTGTGGTTCCACGACCGGGACTAGCGGCACTGGAGGCGTTCAATGAAGAGTTTTCCTGACAACGGCGGAGCCCTGGGACCTGCGGCCAGGGAAGCTGCCATCGGGCGGCTGAGGGCGACGGCGGACCCCGGCCGGGAGCTGGACATCCTCATTGTTGGCGGCGGCATCGTGGGCACCGGAGCTGCCCTGGATGCCGTCACCCGGGGGCTGGACGTGGGCATCGTTGAGGCGAGCGACTGGGCGGCCGGAACCTCCTCCCGGTCCTCCAAGCTCATCCACGGTGGACTGCGCTACCTGGAAATGCTTGACTTCGCGCTCGTCAAGGAGGCGCTGCAGGAGCGCGGACTGCTGCTCTCCGAGCTCGCGCCACACTTGGCCCGGCCCGTACCCTTCCTGTATCCGCTGACCAAACCCTTCCTCGAACGGCCCTACGTTGGCGCCGGCATTGCCCTGTACGACGCCATGTCCGTCTCCAGCGGCCACAGCAGGGGAGTGCCGTTCCACAAGCACCTCACCAAACGGGGAACGCTGCGCGCGGCGCCAAGCCTGAAGGACGACGCTTTTGTGGGATCCATCCGGTACTACGACGGCCAGGTGGATGACGCCAAATACGTCGCCAACCTGGTGCGGACGGCCGCCTACTACGGCGCCCACGCCGTAAACCAGATGGCAGTGGTGGACTTCCTGCGCGAAGGCGAACGGGTGGTGGGCGCCAAGGTGGTCAACCATGAGGACGGGACGCAGTTCAACATCCGGGCCAAGCAGGTCATCAACGCCACCGGCGTCTGGACCGACGAAACCCAGGCCATGGTCACCGAACGCGGCCAGCTGAAGGTCCGCGCCTCCAAGGGAATCCACCTGGTGGTTCCCCGCGACCGGTTCCAGTCCACCGTGGGCCTGATCCTGCGCACCGAGAAGTCCGTGCTGTTCGTCATCCCCTGGGGCCGGCACTGGATCATCGGCACCACGGACACGGACTGGCACCTGGACAAAGCCCACCCCGCTGCGTCCAGCAAGGACATCGACTACATCCTGGAGCACGTCAACAAGGTCCTCAAACGCCCGCTGACCCGCGAAGACGTGGAAGGGGTCTACGCCGGCCTGCGCCCGCTGCTGGCCGGGGAAAACGACTCCACCGCGAAGCTGTCCCGCGAGCATGTTGTGGCACACCCTGTTCCCGGCCTGGTGGTGGTGGCCGGCGGCAAGTGGACCACGTACCGGGTGATGGCCAAGGACGCAGTTGACGAGGCAACCCGGACCATGGACGAACGGGTCCCGCCAAGCTGCACGGAAACCATCCCGCTGCTGGGCGCGAGCGGCTTCAAAGCGGCCTGGAACCGGCGGAACCGCACTGCTGAGGAGTCCGGCGTGCATGTGGCGCGGATAGAGCACCTGCTCAACCGCTACGGTTCCATGACCCCCGAGGTGCTGGCCATCATCAAGGAAAACCCTGCCCTCGCCGAACCGATCCCCGGCGCGGATGACTACCTGCAGGCTGAGGCGGTCTACGCAGCCACGCATGAAGGCGCCCGCCACGTCCACGACGTCCTCACACGGCGGACCCGGATTTCGATCGAAGCGTGGGACCGCGGTGTGTCAGCCGTTCCCGTAGTCGCTAAACTGATGGGTGACGTCCTTGGCTGGAGCGAAGCCCAACGCGAAAACGAAATCAGGCACTACATCGCACGGGTGGAGGCGGAACGCCTGAGCCAGCAACAGCCGGACGACGAATCCGCAGACGCCGCCCGGCTGGGCGTGGAAGATATCGTGCCCTTGCGCTGAAGGGCCCGCGGCACCAGCTCCTCACTGAAGGGATACGCCTTGGCGGAACCACTTGACCGGTACGATGCCGATCTCACCACCCCCGACATGGTCATCCTGGAGCTTGAGGCAAAAGACAAGGCGGACGCCGCCACCCAGCTTGCGGAACGGCTCTTCGCCGCCGGCCGCGTGTCGGACCTGCCCGGATTCCTTGAACACGTGAACGCACGGGAGCACCAGCTGGCCACCGGTCTTCCCGGCGGCATCGGCCTGCCGCATGCCCGCAGCGAATACGTCTCGCGCACCTCGATCGCCGTCGGTATTGCCAAGTACGGCCATGCCCTGGACTTCGGCGCCGCGGACGGCCCGGCCACGGTGATCCTGCTGATCGCCACCCCAGCCAGTTCCTTCTCGGACCACCTCGAAGTCCTGGCCACCCTGGCCCGTTCGCTGTCCAAGGAGTCCTTCCGCGAATCGCTCCGGCGTGCCTATGACCCCGAAGTTATTTCGGAGCTCATCAATTCCAGCCTGGTGTTTTTCGATCACTGACGCCCCGGCCAGGCCACCAGGCGTTTAGTTGTTCTACAGCGGGACGAAGTACGGTTAAGACGTGTGGAAAACTGCCCTCAAGCCCCGATGGATCGCAGGCTTTGTCTTTGCGATCGTGATATCCGGGGTCTTCGTGCTGCTCAGCCAATGGCAGTTCGGACGCTCCACCCAACCGGAAGCGCCGGTCAACCCGGCCACCGAGCAAGTGCAGCCCCTCACCCAGACGCTGGAGCCCGGCGACTTTTTCCACGGGACCGACGCCGACCAGATGGTCAGTGCGCAGGGCACCTACGATCCCGCCAAACAGGTCTTGGTGCCGGGCCGGCTGCACGACGGCAAGACCGGATACTGGGTGGTCTCCGCCTTCGCCGTCTCCGGCGCCCCCACCCTGAGCGGCGTGGCCGCCTCACCCCAGACGTGGATCCCGGTGGCCCGGGGATGGGTGGCCGATCCCGCTGATGCCGGCGACCCGCCGTCGGGCACTGTTGAACTCACAGGACGGCTCCTGCCGTCCGAGGCGCCCCTGGCCGGCACGGCGGCCGCACCCGGGCAGGCCACCGCGGTGTCCGTGGCTGAACTGATCAACTACTGGGAAGTCAGCAGCTATCCCGGCTTCGTGGCCGCCACCGCCGAGGTGGCCAACGGTGCCGATGTCAGCGCCGCAGCCGTGCGGGAAGACCTCCTTCCCCTTGAGATCGGGCCCCAGCCGCCCGCCCAGAAGATCAACTGGCTCAACCTTTTCTACTCCCTCGAGTGGGTTGTGTTCGCCGGCTTCGCACTCTTCATCTGGTGGCGGCTGGTCAAGGACGACTACCACCGGGACCTCGAAGAAGCCCTCGACGAAGCCGCGGACAACCATCCGCCTGCCGGGCAAAACCAGCACCAGCAACCTGACCAGAACCAGCAAAAGGTACAGCCATGATTGATCCGAAACCGGCCAACCCCGCCTCGGCCCCAAGCACCAACACCAGCGGCAAGCCATCGGGCAAGAAGCGGCGCTTCGGCGGCACCGAGGCGCAGATCCGGTCCGCGCTGAAGTTCTACAAAGTGCTGGCCTACCTGACGGGCACCATGCTCCTGCTGCTGTGCGCCGAGCTCATTGCGAGGTACGGGTTCGGGCAGTACCTGTTCGCCGGCGGCACGAACGCCGTTACGGGGCAGCCGTTCGGCTTCGGGTTCGCGGACGCGGAACCCCAGGGCGTGCTGGGCGGCCTCAACCTGTCCGTGACTGTCCTGATCGTGCATGGCTGGATGTACGTGGTGTACCTGATCTCCAACTTCCGGCTGTGGTCGCTGATGCGGTGGCCGTTCCTGAAGCTGGTCCTGCTGGCACTGGGCGGCGTTATCCCGTTCCTGTCCTTCATCGTGGAGAAGAAGTTCCATGCCGAGGTGGAGGCCGAACTCGCGGCACACCCGCAGGCACCCCAGCGGTACTGATGTCCTGCAGCCGCGGCCGCCGGCTGCGGCTGTCGACGCAGGGGACGTTCGCTCCGTCACAGCAGGGCGTCCCAAGGTGCGCCGGTGCAACGGCGCAAAGTAGGCTATTACGGTGACTACTCCCACTGCATCCCAGACTTCCCAGAAGCCGGTGCTGGTTGTTGACTACGGTGCCCAGTACGCGCAGCTGATTGCCCGCCGCGTCCGGGAAGCAAATGTGTATTCGGAAGTGGTTCCGCATACCTACACAACCGAGCAGCTCCTGGCCAAGAACCCTGCCGCCATCATCCTTTCCGGCGGCCCGTCCAGCGTCTACGCTGATGGCGCCCCGAGCGTCGGAGCAGACCTTTTCGAAGCCGGGGTTCCCGTCTTTGGCATCTGCTACGGCTTCCAGGCCATGGCCAACGCCCTGGGCGGCAAGGTGGACAGGACCGGGCTGCGGGAGTACGGCTCCACAGAGACAACCATCCTGGGCGAGGGACGCTCTGTCCTGGAGGGCATGCCGCAGCACCAGAAGACCTGGATGAGCCACGGCGACTCCGTCCACGAGGCGCCGGACGGCTTTGAAGTACTGGCGACGACGGCGGGAGCCGAAGTGGCTGCCTTCGCCAACGAGGAAAAGGGCCTCTTCGGTGTCCAGTGGCACCCCGAGGTCAAGCACTCCGCCTACGGCCAGCAGGTCCTGGAAAACTTCCTCTTCAAGGGCGCCAGGATCGAACCCAACTGGACCACGGGCAACATCCTTGAGGAGCAGGTGGAGCGGATCCGCAAGCAGATCGGCGATGCGCGGGTCATCTGCGGCCTCTCCGGCGGCGTGGACTCCGCGGTTGCCGCTGCCCTCGTCCAGCGCGCCGTTGGCGACCAGCTCACCTGTGTGTTCGTGGACCACGGCCTGTTGCGCGAAGGCGAAGCCGAGCAGGTGGAACGCGACTTTGTTGCTGCCACCGGCGTGAAGCTCTACGTTGCCAACGAGCAGGAACGCTTCCTGTCCGCACTGGCCGGTGTCAGCGATCCGGAAACCAAACGCAAGATCATCGGCCGGGAGTTCATCCGCGCCTTTGAGGAAGCGGAACTGGCCATCATCGCCGAGGCGGCCGCGCACGGCGAGAAGATCAAATTCCTGGTCCAGGGCACCCTGTACCCGGACGTCGTCGAATCCGGCGGCGGCGAAGGTGCAGCGAACATCAAGAGCCACCACAACGTGGGCGGGCTCCCTGAGGACCTGCAGTTCGAGCTCGTGGAACCGTTGCGGGCCCTCTTCAAGGACGAGGTCCGCGCAGTCGGTGCCCAGTTGGGCCTGCCCCAGGAAATCGTTGGCCGCCAGCCCTTCCCGGGTCCCGGACTCGGTATCCGCATCGTTGGCGAAGTCAACAAAGAGCGGCTGGACCTGCTGCGCAAGGCCGATGCGATCGCCCGTGCCGAGCTCACCGCAGCCGGACTGGACAACGAAGTCTGGCAGATGCCGGTTGTCCTCCTGGCCGACGTCCGCAGCGTCGGCGTTATGGGCGATGGACGTACCTACGGACACCCCATCGTGCTCCGTCCGGTCTCCTCCGAGGACGCCATGACGGCGGACTGGTCACGGCTGCCGTACGAACTCCTCGCAAGGATCTCCAACCGCATCACCAATGAGGTGGAAGGCGTCAACCGCGTGGTGCTCGATGTCACCAGCAAGCCGCCGGGAACCATCGAGTGGGAGTAGCAGCATGAGTGGCCGGCCTCTGGTGAAGAGGCCGGCCACTGCTGTTTCTTCCCCGAAATCCTCGCCCAATTTAGCCCGCCCCAGTGTTGCGGTCGCTCAGTCCGGCGCCGGAGCGGCTACTCTCGAATCTATGCCGGTATGGTCCAGGGCGTCACGCGCAAGCGCAGAAAAGAAGGCAGTAGTGTCAGTTGGTCAAGGCCACCCGGAGGGCTCGGAGGAGCTGCGTAAATGGCTGTCCGGGCTTAAACCCGTCACCGGGGCGGACACCATGCTGCGCTTCACCAAGACGCCGGAAGGGTCCATCGACCTGACCCACGCCCACCCGTCCGGCTTGGCCCAGCTCATGGCAGGGCGCCGGACCCGGCTCTCCACCCTCATCCGGGACCGCCAGCAGTACGTGGTGGCAGCCCGCGCCTCCCGGAACATCCGGTCCAAGATCTTTGAGCTCGCCAACGACCGCGGTATCGACGCCGGATACCTCTCGGCGGGCACGGTGGTGTGGACGTCCGCCGTGGGTGGCAAGCCGCAGCGCATTTCCGCGCCGGTGATGCTCACGGCGATTTCGCTCACCGTCCGTCCGGGCGAGGACGACTACGAACTGCAGCTCACCGAGCAGGCCCACATCAATCCCGCCCTGGTGCGGCATCTGAAGAACGTCCACGGCATCGTCTTTGACGTCAACGCCGTCACCCGGCTCGCCTACAGCACTGCCCGGTTCGATCCGCAGCCCGTCCTGGACCGCCTGGCAACGCTGATCAGGCCCATCCATGGCGCGGAAGCCCAGCACAATTTGCTGGTGTCCACGTTCGCGGACCTTTCCGGAAACCTGGACGACCCGTGGATCAACGACTCCAACCCCCTCGTCTCCGCCCTCGCCACTGCCGCCGGCGGCGAAGTAGTGGACATCGAGGAGCCGGATCCATCACGGTTCCCGCCGCTGGACAGCAGGCACCCGCGGGACGAGATGCTCCTGCTCGACGCCGACGTCGACCAGCAGTACGTCATCGACGCTGCCCGTGCAGGCGATTCCCTGGTGGTCAGCAGCCCTCCCGGAACCGGCCAGACCCAAACCGCCATCAACACCATCGGTGCCCTCGTGGATGCCGGGAAGACCGTGCTGGTGGTGGGCGACCGGCGGGCCAGCCTGAACGAAGTGTCCGGTCAGCTGGAGGCCCTGGGCCTTGGATCCATCCTGTTCCAGCTGTCCGGGAACATTACTCCGCAGCAGCTGAAGGGACAGCTGGTCCGGGCCATTGTCCGGAACGAGAAATCCCTCGAACCCCAGCTGGGGAACCTGCACAGCACCCTGACCGAGCACCGCCATGCCTTGATGGACCATGTGGCGTCGCTGCACAACGTGCGCCAGCGGTGGGGCTGCTCGCCGTACCAGGCCATGCAGTCACTGGCTGAACTCACCTCGATCCACCCGTCACCGGCCACCACGGTCCGGTTGAAACGAAGCGTCCTGGACAGCATCCGGGACCGCAACGAGCTGGCGGAGCGGCTCCGCCGGGCGGCGGAGCTGGGAAGCTTCAGCAAGGCGTCCACTACCAGCCCCTGGCACGGTGCGCGGCTGCTCACCCGCAAGGAGACAGAGGAAGCACAGGACCTGGTCCGGTCCGTTGAAAAAAGCCTTCCCGCGCTGCGTGAGCGGATGAACGCAGTGGCCGAGCACGCCGAGATCCGGCTGGGCGAGTCCTTTGCCGAATGGGGAGAGCAGCTCGAGCTCCTGATGGCTGTGCGCGGAAGCCTGGACAAGTTCACCCCGGACATTTTCGACCGGCCCGTCACGGACCTGATCTCCGCCACCGCGCCGTCAGCCTGGCGCCGCGAGCGGGGCATCGAAATGACCGCCATGCAGCGTTCGCGCCTGCGCAGGGTCGCCAAGGAATACGTCCGGCCGGGCGTGCACATTGCCGACCTGCACAGTTCGCTTGTCCTGGTGCAGGAACAGCGCGCGCTGTGGGCAGGCTACGCCACCACCCAGCGCCACCCCGCGGTTCCTTCCGGGCTCGCGGAAATCAGTACCATGTACCGTGCCCTGGACCGCGAGCTGGCCCAGTTGGGCGAAGCACTCCGGCACACCAGTGCCGGGGGCGACCTGTCCGCCGTCCGGTACGCGGAGCTCATGGAGCGGCTCAAGCGGCTGGTGGCGGACACCGATACGCTCAAGACCCTGCCCGAACGCACCCTCCTGGTAGAGAACATGCGCGAGCACGGGCTCGGGGAGCTCCTGGCTGACCTTGCCGAGCGCGAGGTGCCGGCCCATTCGGTGGCGGCAGAACTTGAACTGGCCTGGTGGCAGTCGGCGCTTGAGGCCATGATCAGCGGCGACGACTACCTGGCGATGTCCGACGGTGACGCCCTGCGGCAGCTTGAGGCCGAATACCGGCTGGCGGACAACGCCCACATCGCCAGCGGCGCGGCACGGCTTCGCTGGGACCTGGCCGAGCGGTGGCGGGCCGCTATTGCCGCCCACCCCCGCCAGGCCGATCTCCTCAAGAGCCTGCTCAAGGACGGCAGGGTGTCCCTGCCGGCACTGACTGCGCAGGCCCCGGACCTCATCGGCACCCTGGTACCGGTCTGGTCCGTTAGCCCCTACCTGATGACAGGCCTCCTGCCCGCCGAACAGCACTTCGACGCTGTGGTGATCCTCGATTCCGAGGCGACCTCGCTCCAGGCCGTCCTTCCGTCCATCGCCCGCGCCCGCCAGGTCATAGCCTTCGGCGACGCCATGATAGCCAGCCCGCGGACCTTCACCGTGGGTGTGGAACGGCTGGCGGCGGGGGAGACGGCCCACCAGAGGGTGGAGAGTGCTTTCAAGGCATTGTCCGCAGTGCTTCCTGTGTGGCGGCTCAACTTTGTGTACCGCGCGGTGGATGAGGACCTGGTCCTTCAACTCAGCAAGAACTTTTACGACGGCGGCCTCCGCCGGCTGCCCGAAGGCCAGTCCGCGACGGGCCTGGACCGGGCCCTGCTGGTGGAGTACCTGCCGGATGGAACGGGACTGCCCAGTGCCGACCATGAGGGCGTGGAGTCTGTGGTGGCTGAGGTTAACCGCGTGGTGCAGCTGGTTTTCGAACACGCACGCACCCGTCCCCGCACGTCACTGGCAGTGGTCACCGCCAGCCTCCGCCATGCCGCGAGGATCGGCGAGTCCATCCGGCTGCAGCTGCCCAACCACCCCGGCCTGGCAAGTTTCTTCGGCGCCGGTCCTGAGTCCTTCCGCGTGGTGGACCTGGAACGCGCCCAGGGCCTGGTGCGCGACCACGTCATCTTCTCTCCCGGCTTCGGCCGCACCCCGCACGGGCGTGCGCTGCACAACTTCGGTCCGCTCTCGGCCGAGGGGGGCCGGGAGAAGTTCGCGCTGGCGATGACCCGTGCCCGCCGGTCCCTGCACGTGCTCACCTGCTTCCGGCCCGAGGACCTGGACCACACCCGGCTGACGCACGGTGCGGTGGATCTGTACTCGTTGCTGGACCGCGAAATTTCAGGCAACACGGACCTCGGAACTCCCGCGTCGCGCGCGGCCGCCAGCGAACAGGCCCTGGGGGCAGATCCTTTGGTGGCTGACCTCGGAGACAGGCTGCGGGCACGCGGAGCACGCGTCTGGCACCAGTACGACGGTGCCATCGACGTGGTGGCGGCGGCCGATCCGTTGGGCACCATGGGCCAGGAGGACGCGGACCTGCCATGGCCGGTGGCGATCGAATCCGACGGCACCGAACAATACCGGACCATGAGCGTGCGGGAACGGAGCCGGCTGCGGCCGCAGCTGCTGGAGCGGCTGGGGTGGCGCTACATGCCGCTGTGGACCATCGAGGTGTTCACCGATCCGTCCACCTGTGCAGACCGCATCGCCGGCTACCTGGGCCTTGAGCGGGTGGTCCTGCCGGGCAGGGGAGATACGTCAGTTGGGTTCCTCGACGACGACGTGGACCAGGCGCTCAACGGCATCCAGGCCGGGGAGCAGCGGTCCCGGCGCAGTGCCGGCGCGGAACAGAACGTGCCCGGCAGGGACCAGGGCCGCTTGCAGGTACAGCATCCGGACAGCAAGGAGGCGGTCCACGTGGCCACCGAAGACAAGAACAATCACCCTTCCCAGGAGCCATCCCTCGCGGCCGGTGCTGCGCGGGGGGACGGCGACGTCCAGGGCCAGGACCAAAACCAGGATCAAGGCCAGGACCAGGACCAAAGCCAGGATCAGGGCCAGGTACGGAGCCGGGGGAAGGGCAAAGACCAGACCGGCGGCGGCGTCCTGCCCACGAAGGCTGCCGAAGATGACCCCAGGCGCTGGGGCGACGCGGACGAGGACCACGATGCCTGGCTGAAGGAACAGAAGCCCCCGCACTGGGGCTGAGAGCCGGGCGTCCGCGGCGGCCCGCTTTCCTTCGCAGCACCGCTTTACGTCGCGCTCCCGCTGCCTTTCGCGGCACTGGTTGGAACTCCCTGGGCCGGTGCAGCTTTCGTTACGGTCCCACCAGGACAAAGAAGAGTTTGCCCTGAGTTGAGGCGCCGGCCAGCCGCGCCGCCTGCTCGGCACTTGCTGCCACAACAATCAGGCCGTCCGTTTCGGACGTGCCCAGCCACTGCCCGCTCTGGCCACCCTTGCCGGACGTCCAAAGGACGGGAACAGCCGTTGCCAGAACTTCTGACGGCGCCTGCTGGTCGAAGCCGTCGGCAGCTGTCAGCACCACGTTGACCAGCTGCCCGGGCGAGACGAGCTGGATGGAGGACGGGTCCGCCATTCGAAGGGGCACGGCGGCTGAACCCGGGGGTGTTCCGGCGAGCAGCCCGGGACCGAGCAGCTGGGCGTCTGTCAGCAGCTGGCCTTTGCGGAGCGGAGCTGCCAGCTGTTTGCCGGCCAGTTCATTGTCCTGGTCCAGGAAACCCGCAGCCATCATGTCCGGCGGGACTTGCACCTGCGCCAGGTCGGCCGGCGCCAGTGCCGCGCCGGCGGGGAGGTCCCTCGCGGCGGCAAGTCCTGTGACGGTGTGAACGGGTGCGGGGGTGAGTTGATGGACGCTGATCGCGGCAGCTGCGCACAACAGCAGGGCGATGGCCAGCCGGCGGTTCCGGCTCAGCCAGCCGCCGAGACGCAGAGCAGCGGGCCGCCGGTCGGAGCCGCGGGAACTGCCGGTGCCACGCTGATAGCGGGAAGCGGCCCCGCCGGAACGAAAAAGGTTTGCAGGCATGCGCCAACGCTAAAGCCGGCCGGACTGCCCGCGACAGGCGCAAGGCGCCCTATGTGGACAAACCGGCCGGCCGGCGTCGAACGGTGCTGTTCAGCTGGCCTTAGCTGGCCGCGGCAGCCGGAGCGGACGCTGCAGGTGCCGCAGCCGGAGCCGGCGCTGAAGAGGCCGGAGCGGCGGCAGAGACCGTGCTGCCCTTGGCGTCGCGGGAGTCGGTGCGGTAGAAACCGGATCCCTTGAAAACGACACCTACGCTGTTGAACTTTTTGCGCAGCGTCCCCTGGCACTCGGGGCACGAGGTCAGAGTGCTGTCCGAAAACGACTGGACGATGTCGAAGGCATGGCCGCAATCCTTGCAGGCGTACGCATACGTTGGCACTGGTGCTCCTCCTCTTGGGCAAAACGAGAGGTCCCGTGCTGCCCGGCCGGATGGTCCGTCCGTTAGCAGTCGCAGGGCCTGAGTGCTAATTCTATCATCCCCGCAGAACCAGGGGAGTTGGATTCAGCCGTGGCCGTGAAGAACCCGGATTCCTGATGGCGACAGAATGGCCGGGACCGGACGGTCGAACTCCTCCTCCGGAATCTGCCCCGCGGGAAGCAGTTCCTCGTCGTACACAACGGCCGCCAGGGGAATATTCTTCCCGGCGGTGGCCAGATGGCCCAGGAACTTGTCGTAGTAGCCGCCGCCTTGGCCGATCCTGTTGCCCGCTGCGTCCACGGCCGTCGCCGGGATAAAGAGCGCGGCAGCCGTTCCCGCCACGTCCGGCCCGTGCCGCTCACCCTTGGGCTCAAGGATCGGGGCGAACCGGCTCTGCTCCAAGCCCGCGGCAGGGTCCCAGAAGACCCAGGCCAGTTCCCGTCCCGGCTCGCAAACCGGGAGCAGGACGCTGTGACCGTTGTTGTAAAGCGCGGTGATCAGCGGAAGCGTTGGGGGCTCCACGCCCACGCCGAAGTAGACGCAGACCGTTGCCCGGGCACCACCGGTCAATGAGTCGGCCCAGGCGGCGCCGTGGCGTGCCAGGGCAGCGCCTGCCGCCTCAATCTGCTGCGGGGTCAGCGTAGCCCGCCTTTGGCGGTGTGCCGTGCGGATTCTGTTCTTGACAGCCTTGGCGTCCTCCAACACGTGCATTCCTCCATCACTCGCCGCTGCGGCGGATTTCGCCGCGGCCGCACAACCGGCGGCCCTTCAATAATTATTGATTGCTTGACGCTGACGTTAGATTAGTCGGGTGAGTACCAGTAACCCCAGAGTTCGCAAAGCCGTTATACCCGCAGCCGGACTCGGCACAAGGTTCCTGCCTGCCACCAAGGCCATGCCCAAGGAAATGCTTCCCGTCGTGGACAAGCCGGCCATCCAGTATGTAGTTGAAGAAGCCGTTCACGTGGGACTCAACGATGTCCTGATGATCACCGGACGGAACAAGCGTGCCCTGGAAGACCACTTTGATCGCGTTCCATCGCTGGAATCCACGCTCGAGGGCAAAGGCGACGCCGAAAAACTGGCCTCCGTACAGGCCGCGAGCAATCTCGGCGATATCCACTATGTCCGCCAGGGCGACCCCCACGGACTGGGCCATGCTGTCCTCCGCGCCAAGCAGCACGTGGGCAATGAAGCCTTCGCAGTCCTCCTGGGCGATGACCTCATTGATGCCCGCGACGAACTGCTCAGCACCATGATCGACGTCCAGGCCAAAACGGGCGGCTCCGTCGTGGCCCTCATTGAGGTGGAACCCTCACAGATCAGCGCCTACGGCTGCGCGGACATCGAGGAGATCGACGGCGAGGGCTATGTCCGCATCAACAGGCTGGTGGAAAAGCCTGCCGCCGGGGAAGCTCCGTCCAACCTGGCCATCATTGGCCGCTACGTGCTCCACCCTGCCGTCTTTGATGTGCTGGAACGTACCGGTCCTGGCCGCGGCGGCGAAATCCAGCTCACCGATGCCCTGCAGGAACTCGCGTCCGGAGAGGGCGACGGGCAGGGTGTCTACGGTGTGATCTTCAGGGGACGCCGCTACGACACCGGTGACAAACTGAGCTACCTGAAGGCCTGTGTCCAGCTGGCCATTGACAGCGACGACCTTGGCCCCGGCCTGCGGGAATGGCTGCCGGGCTTCACCGCCGGTCTCTCCAAGTAGCACAATGCGCGCCGGCCCCATCTGGCCCGTCACCCTGGAGTGCGGCGACCTGGTCCTGCGGCCCATCAGGTACCGGGACAAAAAAGAGTGGACAGAAGTCCGTGCCCGCAACAGCGAATGGCTGGCGCCGTGGGAGGCCTCGAACCCGGATCCGGCCGGAGGGCTGCCGGACTACCGGCAGATGGTCCGTTCGCTCAACGCCCAGGCCGCCCAGGCCACCGCGCTTCCCTTCGTGATTACCGAACGCATCCCGGCAGCCCGGAATCCCGTGATCGTGGGCCAGTTGACCGTCTCGTCGATCGTCTGGGGTTCAGCCATGATGGCCACCCTCGGTTACTGGGTGGACCGGGCCCGGGCGGGACACGGGATAGCGCCCACCGCCGTGGCGCTGGTGACAGACCACTGCTTCAGGAACCTGGGCCTGCACCGGATGGAGATCAACATCCGCCCGGAGAACGGGCCCAGCCTCCGGGTGGTGGAGAAGCTCGGATTCCGGGATGAGGGATACCGGCCCCGCTACCTGCACATCAACGGGGAATGGGCCGACCACCGCTCGTTTGCCCTGACTTCAGAAGAGGTCCCGGAAGGGCTGCTGAACCGCTGGCTGGGTTCCCGGGCTTCATAATTCCAATGATTTGCCAGCCGCGCCACGACACACCGTGGGCAATGCGGCTGCAGCCCCCGTATTGCTCATACGGTTTTGAGTGTGGACTTCCCCCTTAGCAGCTCCGTGATCCTTGTGGTTGCCGTTGTGCTCTGGATTGTATGGGTTGCCCCCTACGTCCTCCGGAACCGCCGGCACCAGTTCCAGCCCGCCGGCGACTTCCTGGCAGACACTTCTGCCGAGGACGTGCCGGACCCGCGAGCGGGCCTGGTTTTGAAGGTTGCCGCCCAGCAGGAGAAAGCCATGGACACCAGGAAGAGCACCGGATCCGCTACGGCAGCAGGCAGCACGGCAACAACGGGCCATTTCAAGATCCGGTACGGCCGCACGGCAATTGCCCTGGCAGGGCTGCTTTCCCTGCTGACCGCCTTCGTTTCCGCCGTCCTGCTGGCATTCGGGCTGGGAAGTCCTGTGCTTCCCTTGACCTGCGCGGCCATGGCCGTGGCGTCCGTGGTCCTGCTCCGCAGGCTCGCGGTCCGTGACCGGAAAGCCAAGGTCAACGCTGCCTTTCGCTCAGCCATGGCGGCACCGGCCGTGAGGCCCGCGGCCGCCCAGCTCCCGCCGAAGCCCGAAGCCGCGCCGGTACGCAGTGAAAGCCCCCTTTTTGACGCCGAGGCCCACCGGCCTGCGATCAAGCCGCTGACTGCCATGGAACTTCGCGAGGCAGCACTGGCTGTCGCAGTGGCAGCGGGTGACACGAGTGCCGTGCAGGCGGCACCAAGCACCACCTGGGATCCGGTGGAGGTGCCCAAGCCGGTTTATGTCGAGGCGGCCAAGGCCGAACGCCCCGCTCCGGAACCCCTTGAACTGCCCGAGGCGCCCAAGGCCACAGGCAAGCCGTCCCTCAAGCAGGGCGCCGCCGGCGTCCCCGCTGCACCGGCCGCCGAGGCCCAGCAGCTCACCAAGGCGCAGAGCGCCCTCAGCAATCTCGACGACGTCCTGCAGCGCCGCCGCGCCTGACTCTTTGAAAAGGCGGCCGGGCATTCCGGCCGCCTTTTGCATGCCAGTTGGCATTGGCGGCGGAAAATTTGTAGCCTAGGGTCACCGGTGCCGCACAGCAGCTGCAGGGCGGCTCGTCCCGGGGGTTATAGCTCAGTTGGTAGAGCGCTTCGTTCGCATCGAAGAGGTCAGGGGTTCGAATCCCCTTAGCTCCACAAAATCTCCCAAGGCCAATCTCTGTTGGCCTGCGCCCTCAGTCGGTCACGGTGTCTCCGTGACGATGGGCGACCTTCCAGCCATCGTCTTCCCGGCGGTAAACCTGGGTAGCCCGCAGGACATAGCTGCGCGGCTCGCCGTCCACGGAAGCGGAGGTGTGTTCCAGGCCCGCCGTGTACGCCATGTCGCCCGCGACGTCGTATGAGACCAGCTCAAAACGGTAGGAAGTGCAGTTCGAGAACTGCTTGGCAAGGCTTGAGAACAATTCGTCCAGTTCCTGCTGGCCTGTGGCGTTGCGCCAGGCGCCCAGGACACTCACCGGTTCTTTGCGTGACCAGAGGGCCCGCCGTGGGCGGGCGTCGCCGTTGTGAATAGCCAGCTCCGCCTCGTACAGGGAGGTCTTCACCCAGTCCAGGAAATCACTGCGATCGCTCATGCCTCAGTATGCTCCAGGCGCCGCGGCTGTCGCGAGGGGCCCCGCGGCTCCGGCTTGTGGCCTGCCTTGGCTTCCGTGGATAAATGATGGGCTTTCCCGGCTGGCGACCTTCCTTCAGGCCTGCACCGGGCGTATCTTGATGCTCCAATGCGGCTCTTTCTTTAATTCGATGACACGAGGCCACCATGTTCGTCAGGAATTTCACTGCCCGGGGGCTGCGACAAGCCGCTTCGCACCGGCCGTGCCGCCTTCGGCGTCGGCGACCTGTGGCATTACTCGTGGTGAGCATTTTGGCAGGAGTCCTCTCCGGTTGCACCTATGAGGATCCTGACGCGGTGCCATCCTCTACGGCAACGTCCAGCCAACCTGAACCGACATCGCTGACCTGTCCGGAAAGGGACAGAGGTGACTGCCTGGGCCCCCTCGATCCGGATACCTACTCCACCACGTCCTTTGAACCGCCATTGACTTACACCGTCCCGGAAGGCTGGGCCAACGGAGAGGACCTGCCAGGAAACATGCTGCTGAACCGGCTCGGCGATCTCCAGGGTGGCGTATGGGGTGGCAGCTATATAGGTGTCTACCAGAATGTCCGGGCACCCGAGCTTTGCAGGGAATATCCAGAGCCAGGGATCGGCACCAGCTCCAAGGAACTTGCCGAGTGGTACCACACGGTACCGGGCCTCGAAATCCTGCGGGAGGCTCCGGCGTCGGTGGGCGGCTTGTCCGGGATCGCACTCGACTTCCGGGTGAGTGACGAGTGGAGAAGCGCATGCCCTATCGGTGGAGTAATCCATGCGGTCCCGGTGATCATCGGCGGCGGTGTTTCATACCTGCATCACGTGGTCGGTGCCCCGATCGAAATGCGCCTCTTCCTGCTCGACTGGAAGGGAGGAAACATCGCGGTGGAGGTGACCGCTGTGAGCGAGCAGCACAGCCTCACCGACTATCTTGGGGAAGCCGGCGCGGACGCAGTGATCGGATCCTTCAGGTTCAGGCCATAAAGGTCCGTCCCCGGGATCCCTGCGGGTTCCAGCAACACCTGGACCGGTAGTTGCAGTGGAACGCCGGTAGGCTTTATGCATCTGATCTTTTGGGGGAAAAGTGCGTCGTGGCGGCATCGTGGGCGTGGCAGGGCTGATCCTGGCCATGTCCGTCGCCGCCCTGCGTCAGGTTCGAGCTGGAGTCGGACTCGGTGATTGCGACATCTGTTGACTGCCCGGACGGACCGCCTTTCTCCGACTTCACCGATGAGTGGGTGGTGGTGGCGTGACTGGACGCAGCCGGAAGGATGCCAGTCTGAACCCGTCAGCCGGCAGCAAACTACGCCCCTTCCGGCTGCTCAACGGCGGTCCCTAAAGCCAGCCTTTCTTCTTGAAGATGGCGTACATGACGGTTGCTGTTGCCGCCATCAAAACGATGGCCATCGGATAGCCCAGGGTCCAGTGCAGTTCGGGCATGTGGTCGAAGTTCATGCCGTAGACGCCGGCCACAAATGACGGTGCGAAGAAGATGGCGGCCCAGGACGAAATCTTCTTCACCTGTTCATTCTGTTCGGCGCTTGCCTCGTTCTGCCGGTTGGCCGTGAGCGTGCCGTCCAGGGTCAGGGCGTTCTGCAGCAGGTCCCGGAAGGAGTCCGCCCGGGAGATGACCCGCTCCACATGGTCTTCCACGTCGCGCAGGCTGTGCCGCAGGTCGCTCTCCACATCGTATTTTTCGAAGCCGCGTTTGAGCTGGTGCATCATGTCCGGCAGCGGGTGGATGGCGCGCTGGAACTGGATAACCTCCCGCGCGAGTTCATAGATGCGCCGCGACACCGCAGTGTCCCCGCTGAAAAGCTGGTCCTCGATTTCGTCAATGTCGTTCTCAAGGCCGGCCACCACCGGGCCGTAGTCATCCACCACCCGGTCCAGCAGGGCATACAGTACGGCCTCGGGGCCATGCCTCAGCAGGTCCGGCCGGCCTTCCAGCCGCTGCCGCACCCGCGCCACACCCCCGGTCTCCGCGTGCCGGACGGTGACGACGAAGTTCTTCCCCGTGAAGACATGCAACTCGCCGAACTCCACCGTTTCGGTGGCGTCCAGATACCGGGCGGGCCGAAGTACCGTGAACAGGTTGTCCTCGTACCGCTCAAGCTTTGGACGCTGGTGCGCCGAGATGGCATCCTCAACAGCAAGCGAGTGCAACCCGAACTCCGCAGCCACCGCCGCCATTTCTTCTGCTGTGGGCCGGTACAGTCCGATCCAGGCCATTCCGCCATGCTCCGCCAGCGTCTCGAAGGTCTGTTCCAGGTTCTCAGGCTCAGCGTGGCGGACGCCGTTGACGTACACGGCGTTGTCAATGATCGTCATTCCCAAAATCCTAGCCGTCCGCCCCTTCACCGCCTGTCCGGGGTGACTTGGCCTGGGCGTGTTGGCCGGCAGCCGACGCTTTGGCCAGGCCGCTGATCAACGGTTCGGTCCGGTAGGGGATATGGGTGTGCAGCGCCAGGACAGTTTCGGTCCGGATGACGCCTTTGATCCTGAGCACCTGCCGCAGGGCAGCCTGAAGGTTATGGGTATCAGTGGCCACCACACGGCACCACACATCGCCCCGTCCCGAAATTTCGTGCACTTCAAGGACTTGCGGAATCATCCGCAGGGCACCCACTACCCCGTCCAGCTCCCGGTGGGACACTTCGATGGTCACAAAGGCAACCACGTCGTACCCCACCGCATCGAGGTCCACTTCCCGGCCACCGGACCGGAGCACCCCTGCCCGGAGCAGGCGCCGGACGCGCGACTGGGCCGTGTTCCGGGCAACACCGAGGGAATCGCTGAGTTCCGCGATCTGGATCCTGGGATCCCGGATGAGCTCCAGGAGGATCTTCAGGTCGGTGGAGTCCAGGTTGTTCAAATGATCACTCTCCGTCATGCCAGCGCAGTTATTTTGATGATCGTGCTCAATTCTTGCAGCAGCGGCCGCCTAATAGAGCAATCCTGCCCCACTCTGGAGCTACCACTATCCATCCGCGCCGGGCTCCCACAAGGACCACCTGCCGCGGCAGCAGCAAAGGCGGCACCATGACGGTCTTCAGTGAGCTCCGGATGCGTCCGGCACCGGCCAGCACCGCAGGCTGGGATGCGTCCACTACGGCGCGCCTGGTGCTGGCCGGCGCCGTCATTTTTACGCTCCTGGTGGGCGCCAACCTGGCCACGCCGCTGTATCCGCTGCTCCAGGTGCAGTTGGGGCTTTCCCCGCTCGATGTTTCGGCAGCATTCACAACCTACGTCCTGGCGCTGGTGGCCGTGCTTATGCTGGCCGGCCACTGGTCGGACCACATCGGCCGCAGGGCCGCCCTCATCCTGGCTGTTCTTGCCGGCCTTGCCGGCGGCTGGCAGTTCGCCGAAGCACACACCCTCGCTGCGCTGTGCGCTGCACGGGCGCTCCAGGGCACAGCGGTGGCCCTGGCCACCGGCGCCAGCGCCGCGGCCCTGCGTGAGCTGCTTCCCAGCCGGCCGGAATGGGCGTCCCGCTTCACCCTGCTGGCATCAGCCGGGGGAGTGGCCGCGGGCCCGGTCATCGGCGGACTGCTGTCGCTGCTTCCCGGGGCCACCTCGACCCCCTACTACATCCATTCCGCAGTCCTCGCCGTGCTCCTGGTCCCGCTCTACCTGCTTCGGGCCCGCCCCGCCATCGCACCTCCCGCAGGACCAAAACCGCTGCAGTTGCTGGCACCGCGGCGTCCGTCCGTCACGCGGGAGGCGCGGGGGGCATTCTGGCTTGCCTCCGGCGTCGGCTTCCTCAGCTTCGCTGTCTTTGGGTTCTGCCTCTCGCTGGCTCCGGGCTACTTCGCCCGGATCCTGGCGGTGGACAGCCGCCCGGTGATCGGTGTCCTGGCCTGCCTGACGCTGGCAGCATCGGCGATGACGCAGCTGGTCAGCGTTCGCGGCCGCTTTGTGGTGCCCGGCGGGCTGGCGGTCCTGGGCGCTTCCGTCCTGCTGCTCGGCGGGGCAGGGGCCTGGAACAATGCAGCACTGCTGGTGGCGGCAAGCCTTGCGGCCGGCGTGGGACAAGGACTCGCTTTCCGCACCGTCTTCAACGATGTGGCCGGCCGTGTGGAGCCGGCCCGGCAGGCCCAGACCGTCAGCTCGCTGTACGTCATCACCTACCTGGGCAGCGCCGTACCGGTGCTGGGGCTCGGCTGGGCCTCGGGCGCCTTCGGCCTGGAGCAGTCCGTTGCGGGCTTTGTGGCGCTGTGCGGTTCGGCGGCCTTCATCATGGCAGCCCTTACGCTGCGCCAGGCTGTGCGGAACGAGACGGCGCGAAGGTAGTGCGGTTCGGGCCGGCCCTGACAAGGCTATTCCGGCAGCGGCCCGTGGTTGCCCTGGATATGTTCGAACACCAGCGTGGTTTCCGTGTGTCCCACCACGGGGTCGGTGGCCAGGTTGTCCAGCACCCAGTCCCGCAGATCCTCGGTAGTGGCTACAGCGATGTGGAGCAGGTAATCCACCGAACCTGACGTGTGGAACGTGGACAGCACAGCCGGCAGTTGCGGGACACGGGCCGTGAAGCGGTCGATCTGGTCGCGGTCATGTGCCCGGAGCCGGACGGCAACCAGCGCCTGCACCGATCGGCCGATGGAGGAGAGGTTGAGCTTCGCCTCATAGCCCTGCACGATGCCCCGCTCCGAAAGGGCCCGGGTCCGCATCAGTGCAGTAGAAGGCGCTATGCCCACCAGTTCGGCGAGCTGTTTGTTGGAGATCCTTGCGTCCGCCACCAGGGCCGCCAGCAGGCGCTCGTCAATGGCATCCAGGGGCTCCAGGTGCACTCCCGGCCTGACATTCCTGGCATTCGTGCTCACGGCGGCTCCTCACAGTGTTCCTGCGTTTATCCTAGACGCCCGGCGGCGGCGTTCAGGCGGCGGCGCCTTTGCGGGGTACTGCTTCCCGGGGATGGACGACGGCGACAGTCACCGCGGTGAGGCAGGCAAGGACCATTACGGCGGCTGCCAGGGCGTTCCAGCCGTAGGACTGGAAGAGCAGGCCTCCAGCCCAGCCGATGATGCTGGACCCGAGGTAGTACGCAAGGTTGTAAAGCGATGCCGCCTGCGCGCGGCCGGTGCTGGCAATGGCGCCTGTCCAGCCGGCACCGATGCTGTGGGCCGCGAAAAAGCCGCCGGTGAATACCACCAGCCCGGCGAGGATCAGCACCAGTGCCGGGGCCAGGGTCAAGGCGAGGCCCGCCGTCGAAAGGCCAAGCCCGGTGAGCAGAACTGTGCGGCGTCCGAACCGCTGGGTCAGGCCTGCTGCCCAGCGCGACGTGAAGGTCCCGGAGAGATAGGCCAGGAACATGAGGCTGACCACGGTGGCGGGCAGCCCGAAGGGTGCGCCGGTCAGCCGGAACCCGAGGTAGTTGTACACCGCCACAAACCCGCCCATCATCAGGAAGGCCTGGATGTAAAGCGCGAGCAGGCGCACGTTTCGCACGTGCAGGCCGAGGGTGCGGGCAGCGCCGCGGAATCCTGCGGCCTGGGCGGCGGTAAACCCCCGGGCCCGCGGAACAAGCACCAGGAAAGCGACCGCCGCGAGCGTTGCGAGGACGGACACAGCCAGGGCCGCAGCGCGCCACCCCCACAGCTCACCGGTAGGGCCGGCCACCAGCCGCCCGGCGAGACCTCCGAGCGTGGTGCCGGCAACGTAGCTTCCCGCGGCGAGTGCCGCGTGCGCCTTGGTCACCTCTTCGTTGAGGTAGGCAATGGCGATAGCCGGGATGCCGCCCAAGGCCATGCCTTCGAGGAGCCGCACGCCCAGGAGGAGGGGAAAGCTGGTGGCCAGGGGAACCAGCAGGCCCAGGACGGTGGCCACCGTGATACCCCAGGCCATCGCCTTGACCCTGCCGATCCGGTCCGCCAGGAAGGACCAGGGGATCACCGTGACCGCCAGCCCGACGGTCGCAAGCGAAATGGTCAGTGCTGCTTCGGCGGCGGTGACTTTCAGGTCCGAGGCCAGGATCGGCAGGACAGCCTGGGTGGAATACAGCTGGGCGAACGTTGCCACCCCGGCGAAGGCGAGGCCGAGGATGATCCGCCCATACGCCCGTGAACCCTTCGCATGCCCGTTCCAGCCCGGATCGGGAGCCTGGGAGCCGGGATGGGAGACACTGCGCTGCATCCGGCAAGCGTAGCCCTGGCCGGCCGGACCCTTCCAATGCATCTTTTATGCAAGACTCATAGCAATTCCGGAACGATAAGCCCTGCGAGGGCAGAGAGCCAGGAGGCCCCTTGGAGCCCGACCATAAGCAGTTGGTGCAGCTTCTTCCACTCCTGCCCCTGCTGGCGGAGCTGGGCCGGACGCAGCACATCACGGAAACGGCCGAACTCCTCGGAGTACCGCAGTCGACAGTGAGCAGGGCACTGTCGCGGGCCAGCGCCGTCGTCGGAACAGAGCTGCTGGTCAAAGACGGCAGGGGAGTCCGCCTCACACCCGCAGCCCGCTCCCTGTTGCCGTATATCGAGCGGGCGCTGGTGGAGTTCCAGGCCGGCCTGGACCTGGTCCGCAGCGAATCTGACGTTGTCCGCGGCAGGATCTCACTGTCCTTCCAGCACACCTTCGGCGAGTCCACCCTTCCACTCCTCATCAGCACCTTCCGCAGCCGCCACCCGGGCGCCGTCTTCACGCTGACCCAGGGAGCGCGGGATACCTGCCTGGCCGAGCTCGCCGCCGGTGAGTCGGACCTGGCACTGACTGCCCCCGTGGCCGCCGAAGGCCGCAACCTGTTGTCAGCCCTGCTGTACCGCGAGCCCCTGCGCCTGGTGGTCCATCACACCCACGCGCTCGCCGGGCGCTCCATTGCCTCCGTCACCGACATCCGTTCGGACCCGTTCGTGGCGCTCGGACCCGGCTACGGGATGCGCTCGCTGACTGATGCCTTGTTCCGGGAAGCCGGGTTCAGGCCGCGCATGGCCTTTGAAAGCCAGGACACCCACACCGTCCGGGGCCTCGTTTCCGCCGGGCTCGGCGTCAGCATCCTGCCGCCGGGCGGGGATGCCCCCGGAAGGGACATGAGCGCAGAGACAGGCAACCTGGGCTGGGTTGAAGTGCCCCTCGACTCCGCCCTGGCCTTCCGCGACGTGGGCCTGAGCTGGCGGCAGCGCAACCGGGACATGGAACCGCTGGCAGCCCGGTTGTTCCGCGAAATGGTCATCACCGACGGGCCTGGGCTCCTGGCCGGGCTGGTCAAACGGCGCTCCCGCCTGCCTGGCGCCGGACCACGCGGCGCCGCCCAGTAATCTTGTGACGTGACCAACACCGAAAACCCCAACGCCCTGCCTGCCCAACCGTCATCTCCTCCACTTAATGCGCCAGGTGGTGTGGTGATCGGCCTGGACATCGGCGGGACAAAGACCCGGGGTGTCCGGTTCGAGGACGGCGTCCCGGTAATGGACGAGTCCGCCGGCAGTTCGAACGTGCAGAACGTCACCCGTGATGAGGCGGCGCAGAATCTTGCCAGCCTGTTCGCGCGGATCGGCAGCGGCGATGTCTCCCATGTGTACGCCGGGTCGGGCGGTATTGATACCGAGGAAGACGCCGCGGCCCTCGCAGCGCTCATTGAACCGCACGTGCCCGGAGCACAGATTACGGTGGTACACGATTCGCGGCTGCTGCTCGCCGCCGGCCACGCCAGCACCGGAGTGGCCGTGATTGCCGGGACGGGCTCGGCGGCGTGGGGCAGGAATGCCGACGGCGGCGAGGCCAGGGCAGGCGGCTGGGGTTACCTTCTGGGGGATGAGGGCAGCGGTTACTGGCTGGGGCGCGAGGCGGTGCGGCACAGCCTGCGGCGGATGAACCAGGGCCTTCCGGTGGACCAGCTCACGGCCGCCCTGCTTCAGTCCTGCGGTGTGGACCATCCCAACAAGCTGATTGCGCTGTTCCACTCCCCGGACACAGGCCGGCGGTTCTGGGCGCAGCAGGCCCGGTCCGTGGTTGAAGCGGCGGCCGCCGGCCACGCCGCAAGCCAGGAGATGCTGGACCAGGCGGGTAAGGACCTCGCCGCCCTGGCGCTGCAGGTGCTGCAGCAGCTGGGCATCCAGGGCCCGGTGATCCTGGGCAGCGGACTGGGGATGAACGTGGTGCCCCTGCAGGAGGCCTTCCGGCGGCACCTTGCCGAGGCCGGCGTGACCGATGTCCGGATCCTGGACCAGGACCCGGTGTTCGGCGTGACGCAGCTGCTGGCGGAAATGGCCTGACGGACTCTACACCGCGCGCTTGCGCGGAGTGAGCCGGACGGCGGGCAGGGGCGGAGCCGGGATCCGGCCTGCCTCGGCGCCGGCATCGGGGCCATGTCCCGGGACCAGCCCGTAGCGTGCTGCCGCTGCCTTGCCGTTGGACATGGCGGCCTGGGCTTCCCACTCATCCCGGGCCTGCTCCACTTCCTCGTGCGTGCGGCCCACAAAGTTCCACCACATGAGCAGCTCCTCTTGTAAGGGCTCGCCGCCGATCAGGAGGAAACGGGTGTCCGGTGCCGCCTCAATCCTGAGTTCCCGGCGCCCGATGCCCAGGTAGCCCAGCGGTCCCGGCGGGATGTCCTGCCCGTCCACCGCCAGGCCGCCGTCGAGCACCAGGATGCCGTGCTCAAAATGCTCATTCAGCGGAAGCACGGCGCTGCCCGCGCAGGAAACCTCAGCTCCGACAATGGGTGAATACATGGTGGCAGGGGAAACCACCCCGCCCAGTTCCCCCACCATCACGGTGGCGGTAAAACCCTCACCGGCCAGGGCAGGAAGGTCCCGGTGCTGCTCAAACGCCGGCTGCCGATGCCGCTGCTCATCAGGAAGGGCCACCCACAGCTGGAGGCCGCGCTGCACCGGCAGCACGCCGTCGGACGGAAGGACGGCGAATTCCGAATGCGACACCCCATGGCCCGCTGTCATGATGTTCAGCTCACCCGGACGGACCACCACGTCGCTGCCCACGCTGTCCCGGTGCCGGATGGTGCCGGCGAGCGGCCACGTCACCGTTTGCAGCCCGATGTGCGGGTGCGGGAGCACGGACATGGCGGTGCGGTCGGGGCCGAAACTGTCCAGGAAACACCATGCCCCGATGGTGGGCAGGCCGCGCTGGGGAAGCGTCCGCTGCACATTCATGGCCCGCACGCCGCCCAGCGGCACTTCGCGCTCCGGCCATAGCTGCAAGCACGGGCCGGAACTCCCTTCCGGGCTCGCCGGCGGGCAGACTTCCTGCTGGGGGGATACTTCCAAATTGGTCACGTCCCCACTCTAAGCCGGGCGGCCATCCGGCGGTACGCCTGGCCCTCACCCGGAAGCGGCGTCATCCAAGTGGCCGCCCATCCGCCGGTGCTGCGGCCCCGAATGATTACAGTAGGGATTCCTTTGCCGGAAATGGGGTGCGATGCAGGTGTTCGCCGGTCCGGTTTGGGCTACCGTAACTATCAGCGTGCTGTGACAAATTTGCGTTGCTTTTTCGAAGCCGTCCAACAGAACAGGTAAGTCCGCACCATGGACCAGGCCATGATCGAGTTTCAGAGCGTCACCAAGCAGTACCAGGGCGGGCAGCCGGCCGTGGACCAGCTCACTATGTCCATCAGCCCGGGTTCCATCACCGTGTTTGTGGGGCCGTCCGGCTGCGGGAAAACCACCTCGCTGCGCATGATCAACCGCATGGTCGAACCCACCTCGGGTGTTATCACCGTTGGCGGCAAGGACGTCACCTCCGTTCCGGCGCCCGAACTGCGCCGCTCCATGGGATACGTGATGCAGTCCTCCGGCCTCCTGCCGCACCGTTCGGTGCTGGACAACATCGCCACGGTGCCCAGGCTCAACGGTGTCTCCAAGTCGGAGGCACGCAAGCGCGCGGAAGAACTGCTCGACGTCGTTGGGCTGGCCAGCTCCCTGGGCAAGCGCTACCCCTCGCAGCTTTCGGGCGGCCAGCAGCAGCGCGTGGGCGTGGCCCGCGCCCTGGCTGCCGATCCGCCGGTCCTGCTGATGGATGAACCGTTCAGCGCGGTGGATCCGGTGGTCCGGGACGAACTGCAGCAGGAACTCCTGCGGCTGCAAAAGGACCTGGCCAAAACCATCGTTTTTGTCACCCACGACATCGATGAGGCCACTGTCCTGGGAGACAAGGTGGCTGTCTTTGCCACCGGCGGAAAGCTGGCGCAATACGCCACGGCCGAGGAGATCCTGCGGGCTCCGGCGAACGATTTCGTGGCCTCCTTCGTGGGACGGGACCGGGGCTTCCGGCACCTTGGATTCACAGCGTCCGACGGCGTGGCGGTGCACCAGGTGCCCACGGTGGTCCGCTCGCCGGGTGGCGCATTTGAATCCGAGCCCGGCCGCGGCTGGCAGCTGGTGGTGGATCAGGCTGGGCGTCCGCTGGGGTGGACCGGCCCGGGATCCGGAACGGGAATCATTCCCGGCGGGTCGCTTTTCAAGCCGGGCGAGAGCCTGCGGCGCGCGCTGGACGCGGCCCTGTCCTCGCCGTCGGGCCTGGGTGTTGCGGTAGATCCTGAAGGCAGGGTGCTCGGCGTCGTCAGGGGCGGTGAAGTCCTGGCCCTCATCGAAGAGGCGCGCCAGGTCCGGCAGGCAGCGCTCTGATGGACTGGTTCCTGGCAAACAGCGGCATGGTCCTGGAACGGGCCGGCCAGCATATGGTGCTCGCCCTGGTGCCTATGGTCCTGGGGCTGGCGATTTCCATTCCGCTGGCGCAGCTGGCGCGCCGCCACCAGGTGCTCCGCTCGGTGGTGCTCACGGCCTCCTCGCTGCTCTACACCATTCCTTCGCTGGCCCTTTTTATCATCCTGCCCACCATCCTTGGCACCCGGATCCTTGATCCCCTCAATGTGGTGGTGGCCCTGACCATTTACGCCGTGGCGCTTCTTGTCCGCGCAGCCCTGGACGCCTTCGACTCCGTAGACCAGGACGTCAGCCAGGCCGCCGTCGCCATGGGCTACAAACCCCTGGCCCGGTTCCTGCAGGTGGACCTGCCGCTGTCCCTCCCCGTCATGTTCGCCGGGCTCCGGGTGGTGTCGGTCAGCAACATCTCCTTGGTCAGCGTGGCGGCCCTGCTGGGCGTGGGAAATCTGGGCATGCTCTTCACCGATGGCCTGCAGCGGGACTTTGTGACCGAAGTGGTGGTGGGCATTATTGCCATCCTGGTCCTGGCGCTGCTCATGGACGCCATCCTGGTCCTGCTCGAACGGATCCTCACCCCGTGGGAGCGGGCCGGGAAGCTGGGCCACCGGCAGCCGCTGGCGCCGGACGCAACTGACGCAGCCTGGCTGTTGGCCGAGCCAAAGACCGGAGGGGGAAACGCGTGAGCAACGTCTTCACGGATACCTTCGCCTGGCTGGCGGACCCCCTGCATTGGACCGGCAGCGCCGGCATTCCCGCACGGCTGGGCGAACACCTGCAGTACACGGGACTCGTGATGCTGATCGCCTCGGCCATCGCCCTTCCGGTGGGCCTGTATGTGGGCCATACCGGCAGGGGCAGGGTGGCCGTCGTCGCCATCGCCGGCGCCCTGCGTGCCCTGCCCACGCTCGGCTTGCTGACACTGTTTGTGCTGCTGGCCGGAATTGGGCTGATGCCGCCCATCTGGGCGCTGGTGATCCTCACCGTACCGCCGCTCCTGGCCGGCACCTACGCCGGGATTTCCAGCGTGGACCGCAACGTGGTGGATGCTGCCCGTGCCATGGGGATGACCGAACTGCAGGTCCTGTTCCGGGCTGAACTGCCCAACGCGCTGACGGTGATGTTCGGCGGGTTCCGGACCGGCGTGCTGCAGGTTATCGCCACCGTTTCCGTGGTGGCGTACATCAACCTGGGTGGCCTGGGCCGCTATCTGTTCGACGGACTGGTCCTCAGCGACTTCCCGCGGATGCTGGGAGGCTCACTGCTCATCGCCGTCCTGGCCATCGCCGTGGACCTTGTCCTGTCCCTGTTCCAGAGAGTGGTCCTGACACAAGGGCCCTCACAGCAGTCCCACCGCGGCCACCAGGCCGCGGTCGATCGCACAGACCCCGTCCTGGCGGAGGCTGTGGCACAAGGAGGTAAATCATGAAAGATAGCCGACCACAAGGCCTTGGCAGGCGCACATTCGGCGGTCTGGCCGCCGGAGTTGGCCTGGCCGTGGTGCTCTCCGCCTGCGGCGGATCTTCCGATCCGCTCAGCAACGCCCCGGCCAGCAGCGGCACTGCGTCCGGGGGTGCCACCTCACTGGTGATCGGTTCCGCCGACTTCCCCGAAAGCCAGATCATCGCCGAACTGTACGCCGGGGCATTGAACGCCGGCGGTGTCACAGCCACCACCAAGCCGAACATCGGGTCCCGTGAGGTGTACTTCAAGGCCGTCCAGGACGGTTCGGTGGACGTGGTTCCGGACTACACCGGCAACCTGCTGCTGCACGTGGACAAGGAAGCCACTGAAGTATCCGCTGACGAGATCGCCAAGGCCCTGCCGGGCAAGCTGCCCGACGGCCTGGCCGTCCTTGATGCAGCCAAGGCCGAAGACAAGGACGCCATGGTGGTCACCAAGGCGACCGCAGAGAAGTACCAGCTGAAGTCCATCGAGGACCTGGCGAAGGTCTGCAGCGAGATCGTGGTGGGCGCCCCCGCCACGTTCGCCGAGCGCGCCTACGGCCTGCCCGGGCTGAAGAAGAACTACAACTGCGAACCCAAGAAGCTCGAGCCTTTCAGTGACGGCGGCGGTCCGGTGACGCTGAAGGCCCTGTTGGAGGACCAGGTACAGGTGGCCGACATCTACACCACCACACCCTCCATCGCCGACAACGACCTTGTGGTCCTGGAGGACCCGGAGAACAACTTCATCGCCCAGCAGGTCGTCCCGCTGTACAACAAAGCCAAGATGACGGACAAGGCGAAGGACGCGATCAACTCGGTGTCCAGGATCCTCACCACCGATGACCTGATCAACCTCAACCGGGCCGTCAGCGGCAGCCAGAAACAGGGCGCCAAGGAAGCGGCTGAAGCCTGGCTCAAGGACAAGGGCATCGTCAAGTAGGAATCGACGCCTGCTTTTGCCCCTACGACGGCGGCTGCCGGACTTCGCGAGTCCGGCAGCCGCCGTCGTACTTTCTTTTTTCGCGTGCCGCTAGCGCATTGCGCCGGACGCGCCACCGGCGTGTGTGGCTGAGGTCTCACTGGAAGTACATCCCTGCTGTGGCATATTTGAGGAATGGCAGAATTCAAGCAGTCCACGAAGCTTCACAACGTCCTTTACGACATCCGTGGACCGATTCTCCAGGCCGCCCAGCAGATGGAGGCGGAGGGCCACAGAATCCTCAAGCTGAACATCGGCAACCCCGCACCCTTCGGCTTCGAAGCGCCGGATGCCATCCTCGTGGACATGATCCGCCACCTCCCGCACGCCCAGGGATACAGCGACTCCCGGGGCATTTTCTCCGCGCGCACCGCCGTCTCGCAGTACTACCAGACCCGCGGGATCCAGAACATCCACGTCGATGACATCTACCTGGGCAACGGGGTGAGCGAACTCATCACCATGTCCCTGATGGCCCTGCTCGACGACGGCGACGAAGTCCTCATCCCCACGCCGGACTACCCGCTGTGGACGGCATCAGTGGCGCTCGCCAGCGGCAAGCCCGTGCATTACCTCTGTGACGAGGAATCCGGCTGGCAGCCTGACCTTGAGGACATGGAAGCCAAGATCACCCCGCGCACCAAGGGGATTGTGGTCATCAACCCGAACAACCCCACCGGCGCGGTTTACCCCGAAGAGACGCTGCGGAAGATCGTGGCTTTGGCCGAGAAGCACGGCCTGGTCATCTTCGCCGACGAAATCTACGAAAAGATCCTCTACGAGGACGCCGTGCACGTGAACCTGGCCGGTCTGACCGGGGACCACGTCCTCTGCCTCACCTTCAGCGGCCTGTCCAAGGCGTACCGGGTGTGCGGCTACCGCGCCGGCTGGATGGCCATCTCCGGTCCCAAAAAGGACGCGGCAGACTATCTGGAAGGCATCAGCCTGCTGGCAAACATGCGCCTGTGTGCCAATGTCCCCGCCCAGCATGCCATCCAGACGGCGCTCGGCGGCTACCAGAGCATCAACGATCTGATCCTGCCCGGCGGACGGTTGCTGGAGCAGCGCAATAAGGCCTATGACATGCTCAACGCCATTCCGGGTGTCAACACCCAGCAGGCCAGGGGCGCCCTCTACCTCTTCCCCCGGCTGGACCCGGAGGTCTACCACATCAGGGACGACGAGAAGTTTGTCCTCGACCTCCTTCGGGAGCAGAAGATCCTCGTCTCTCACGGCCGGGCCTTCAACTGGGTGCGCCCGGACCACTTCCGCATGGTCACCCTGCCCAACGTCAAGGACATTGAAGAGGCCGTGGGGCGGATGGGGGACTTCCTAAGCAGGTATCAGGGGAACTAGCCTGTGGTTCACGGGCGCTTCGGACCCGTGAACCTTCGCGGAAAGGATTCCCCATGGCCGGCGTCGTCCAGTTCGATCAGCACCCCTCCGAGACCCTTCGGGCAGGGGAGGGGTTTTCGCTCGCCGACGTGGACCCGGACTCCACCCCCGGCTACAGGGGCGGCAAACAGGACGGCAAGGCGCTCCTGGCTGACCTGGACGATGAGCTGACCGAGCTGCAGGAAAAGCTTTTCGCAGAGTCCCGTTTCGGCGGCCGCAAGCGGATCCTGCTGATCCTGCAGGCCATGGATACTGCGGGCAAGGGCGGGATCGTCAACCACGTCATGGCGGCGATGGACCCGCAGGGGGTGCAGTTCAAGGCGTTCAAGGCGCCCACAGACCAGGAAAAGTCCTACGACTTCCTGTGGCGCATCGAGAAGGAAGTGCCGGCCGCCGGTATGGTGGGCGTTTTTGACCGTTCCCATTATGAAGACGTCCTGATTCACCGCGTTCATGGCTGGGCGACGCCGGATGAGATCAAACGCAGGTACGTGGCCATCAACGAGTTCGAGGCACGGCTCACGGACTCGGGCACCAAGGTGGTCAAGGTGATGCTGCACATCAGCGGGGACGAGCAGAAGGCAAGGCTGCTGGCCAGGCTGGACAACCCCGCCAAACACTGGAAATACAACCGCGGCGACCTCGACGAACGGGCCCTCTGGCAGGACTACATGGATGCCTACCAGGCCGCCATCGACGCGACGAGCACCCCGGACGCACCCTGGCATGTGGTCCCGGCCAACAAGAAGTGGTACGCGCGCATCGCCGTCCAGCAGCTACTGCTCGGAGCGCTGTCCGGCTTGAACCTTGAGTGGCCCAAGGCGGAGTTCGACGTGGACACCGAGCGGGAGCTGATCCTTCAGTCCTGACGTTTGGACCGGCCGGCTGGCCTTCCATCCGCTGGCGCTACATCGGCTGGCGCTACATTGGCTGGTCGCGGGCGGCGGCCAGCCGCTTCCGTGCACCTTCCAGCCATTCCTCGCAGCGCGCGGCCAGCGCCTCGCCCCGCTCCCAGAGTGCAAGGGATTCCTCCAGGCTTGCACCTCCCGCTTCCAGCCTGCCCACCACAGCGATGAGCTGCTCACGGGCTTCCTCGTAGCTCAGCGCTGCGACGTCGTTTCCTGGCGTGGGCTCAGTCATTCGGTTCTCCGGTTTCGGGTTGGGGCTGGTGAAGTGTTCGCAGGGACTCAAGCGTCCCCGTGGACGCCGCGCCGAAGCGGCCTTCCGCCACACGCACGGACAGCTGTGTTCCCGCCGGAGCCTCCGCCGGTCTGCGTACCACAGCGTGCCCTGCACTGCTGCGGCCGGCTGCCTGCGGATTGGCGAGTTCGACGACGGCGTACCCCCGGTCGAGCGTTTTCTGCGGCGAGAGGGCGCGCACCTGGGCTTTCAAGTGTTCCAGCTGGTCCGCGGCACGGACCACGGTGGAACTCACCGCAGCGGAGGACCTGCGGAGGAGCCGTTCGATCTCTTCGGAACGATCCGTTACCAGGCGTTCGGGAGTTGCCAGCACCGGCCGTGAGTGCAGCGACGCCAGGCGGTCGGCTTCCCGGTCCACCAGGCGCTCCATGCACCGGCGCAGCTGTTCCCTGGCCTGGCGCACCCCGGCCAGCTCTTCGGAAACCTCCGGCACGATCCGCTTGGCCGCGTCCGTGGGGGTGGACGCGCGAAGGTCGGCGACGTCGTCGAGCAGCGGCCGGTCCGCTTCATGGCCGATGGCGCTCACGACCGGAGTGGCGGCAGCAGCCACGGCGCGGACCAGTTCCTCGCTGTTGAACGGCAGGAGGTCTTCAAGTGCGCCTCCGCCGCGGGCGATGACAATAACGTCCACTTCCGGGCGGCCGTCCAGGTCGCGGAGGGCACGGATCACCTGGGCCACGGCAGTGTTGCCTTGGACGGCCACCTCCCGGATCTCGAATTCCACGGCGGGCCAGCGCAGGGCGGCGTTCCGGAGGATGTCCTTCTTCGCATCCGAGTCCCTGCCGGTGATCAAACCGATTCGGTGCGGCAGCAGGGGGAGCGGCTTCTTGCGGGAGTCGGCGAAAAGACCTTCGGCGGAGAGCGCCTGGCGGAGCCGCTCGATCCTGGCCAGGAGATCACCCAGGCCCACCGGCCGGATATCACGGACCAGCATGTTGAGCCGGCCGGTCTTCAGCCAGAACTCAGGCTTCAGCAGGGCCACAACCCTGGACCCGCGTTCCAGGGGCAGGTTCTGGCGCTCCAGCACCTTGGTCCAGACGGAAGCGGGGAGGGAAACTTCGGCATCGACATCGCGCAGGGTGAGGTAGGCGTTGGTGCCGCGCCGGTTCAGTTCAATAACCTGCCCTTCCACCCAGGCTGACGGCGTGCGGTCGATGTGGGCTTTCAGCTTCTGCGACAGCAACTGGAGGGGCCAGGGGTTGTCCGGGCTGGTTTCCGCTGCGGTGGCCGGAAGGGTGGTGGGACCGGACACTTGCGTACCGGGCACGGGAAGCGAGGCCTGTTCAGACATGCGGGCCCCCTTGCGGGGCTGGAGCTGAGGGCATGGGGTCCTTCGTCTGTTGTGCGGCGGTCATTCAACCATATCCATAAGCTCTACCATCCGGGGCTGACAGTGTCCGGCCAGCCGGCCCGCCTAGGATGGGTTGACCGCCATCGACCCGAAGGATCTGCTGTGCGCACTTTTGTTTCCGCCCTCGCCACCCTGCTGGCCATACTGCTTGCCGCGGTGGCGGTTCCTGCCATCTGGCTGGACCGCAACATCGTCCAGGAGCAGGGCTTCGTGGAACTGGCTGCCCCGCTGGGGAGGGAGTCGGAGTTCCAGCAGGGCCTTGCCGCGGCGGCGGTCGGAACCATCGATACCAGTGCTGTTCCCGGCTTCCTCTCCGACCTGGTCCGGCCGGCACTTGAGGACGCCGCCGCGTCAATGACAGGTCTCCCCGGATACCCGGCGGCCTGGGAAGAAACGCTGCGCAGGAGCCACCGGCTCAGTTTTGCCGAACCGCAGGCAGGAGCGGAATCGGCGTCTGCCTCGTCCCTCACACTGGATGTGGCGCCGCTGGTGGAGCTCGGGGCCGAAGAAATCTCGCGCACCACCCGGCTCCCTCTCGACCCTCCGGACCAGACCCTGATTAATGTGGGACAGCCCCAGCAGAAGGAATGGACCGAGCGGTTGCGCACCTATGCACCTGCCGGCTACCTGCTGGCCGGGGGAGCGGTGGTGGCCTTGCTTCTGGCACTGGTAGCAGCGCGCCGCCGATGGACTGTACTCGTCTGTGCCGGAGTGGGTGCACTGGTTTTGTCCGCGGCCTGGACAGTGGGCTCGCAGCTGGGCTCGGCCGCCGTGCTGGCAACGGACAGCGGCAGCGAGGTGGCGAACATGTTCAGGGACGGGTTTGTTCCTGCTGCCGCCCAGGACTTCGGGGGCTGGACGTTGGCCACGGCAATCACGGGCGGCGTGCTGCTGGTGGTGGGCATTGTGGCCGGGTTCATACCGCGGAAGCGGGCACGGCCAACCCGGTAGCATGGAGTAATGACCCCCTCAGCTGTTTCCCTTTCGATGCCCACCATTCCGCGTCGGCGCCGCTCTCCTGAGGAAGTAGCTGCTGCAGCCCCCGTGGCCGGAACCAAGAAGGTGCTGCTCGCTGCTCCTCGTGGATACTGCGCCGGCGTGGACCGTGCCGTCATTGCCGTTGAGAAGGCCCTGGAACACTACGGCCCTCCGGTGTACGTGCGCAAGCAGATTGTGCACAACGTCCATGTGGTGAGCTCCCTGGAGGAAAAGGGCGCCATCTTCGTCGACGAAACGGATGAGGTGCCCGAAGGCGCCCTGGTGATTTTTTCAGCGCACGGTGTCTCACCCGCTGTGGTCCAGTCCGCCGAAGACCGTGGCCTGCGCACCATCGATGCCACCTGCCCGCTGGTTACCAAGGTGCACAAGGAAGCCGTCCGGTTCGCCAAGGACGATTTCGACATCCTGCTGATCGGCCACGACGGCCACGAGGAAGTCGAAGGAACGGCCGGCGAGGCTCCGGAACATATCCAGATCATCAACGGCCCGCACGAAGTGGATAAAGTGCAGGTCCGGGACCCGGAGAAAGTCATCTGGCTTTCCCAGACCACCCTCAGTGTTGACGAGACCATGGAAACCGTCCGCCTGTTGAAGGACCGGTTTCCCACGCTGCAGGATCCCCCCAGCGACGACATCTGCTACGCCACCACCAACCGGCAGGTGGCCATCAAGAAGATCTCGCCGCAGGCGGACCTGGTGATCGTGGTGGGCTCTGCCAACTCGTCCAACTCCGTGCGGCTGGTGGAGGTGGCCCTCGAATACGGAGCCAAAGCCTCCTACCGGGTTGACTTTGCCAATGAAGTTGATGAGGCCTGGTTTGAAGGCGTGGCCACCGTTGGCGTCACGTCCGGCGCGTCCGTACCCGAAGTACTGGTGCAGGACGTGCTGCGGTTGCTGGCAGACTACGGCTACGGCACCGTGGAGGAAGTGGTCACGGCCGAAGAAGACCTCCTCTTCTCCCTGCCCAAGGAGCTCCGGGCAACGCTGAAGCAGGCTGGCGACGTCAGCCGCGCCCTGGGCGGCCGCAAGTCCCGCAGCTGACATCGGCAGCTGAGCCCCGGCTACGAGACCCGGCTAAGAAAATATGGGAGTTCGGGCGTGGCAGCTGTTGCTGCCAGGCCCGAACCTGTTACTGGACGCTTTTCAGGCGGCTTCGTCCTCGCTTTGGAGTTCCGGGGCAGCCACTGCCCGCGGCGTCACCTCCACAACAGGCGGTGTGACCAGGCCGGATTCCTCCAGGGTGTTGAGCTTGCGGGCCGTGGGCAGAACGCGGGCTTCGAGCGTGCCCACCATCGAGTTGTAACGGTCCACGGAGGTCTTCAGCGATGACCCCAGCTTGGTGACGTTCTCGCCCAGGGTACCCATCCGGTCGTACAACTGCCGGGCCAAATCGAACAGTTCACGTGCACTGTCCGTGAGGACGTCCTGCCGCCAGGTGAAGGCAACGGATTTCAGCACAGCCAGCAGGGTGCTCGGGGAGGCCAGGACCACGTTCCGGGACAATGCGTGATCCAGGAGTTCCGCGTCGGAGGTCAGTGCGGCCGCGAGGATGGATTCGGCCGGGATAAAGCAGATCACCAGTTCCGGCGAGTTGCCGGGAATGTCCCAGTACTTCTTATTGCCCAATGCGTCCACATGGGCCCGCAGAGCCTTGGCATGCGCGGCCAGGAGCATCTGCTGCGAGCGGTGGCCAGTGGCGGAAACGGTCCCGGACGGGCCTGGCCTGGAATCATGTGCTCCGAGTTCCTGGGCCTCAAGGTATGCGGACAATGGGACCTTGGCGTCAACCACCAACTGCTTTTCGCCGGGGAGCTGGACCACCAGGTCGGGGCGCACGGACGACTCATTGCCGGTGCTGTGGACCTGTTCGATGAAGTCCACATGGCGCAGCATTCCGGCGGCTTCCACCACGCGGCGCAGCTGGACTTCGCCCCACTGGCCACGGGCACTGTTTGACCGCAGTGCAGATTCCAGGGCGTGCGTGGACCGGATCAGCTGCTCGTCCGAGAGGCGCGCTTCCTGCAATTGCTGGGCAAGCTGGCCGTACTGTTCCAGCCGGTCCCGCTCCAGCAGGGCCACCTGCTGCTGCACTGCCGTCAGTTTCTCCGCCACGGGCGCAAGGGCACGAAGCACACTGCCGTCCTGGGACCGCGATTCGCCCAGCTCCCGGTTCTGTGCCGCCAGAAGCCGCCGTTCGGCGTCGGCCGCCGCGAACTGAGCGCTGACTTCCGAAAGCCGGGACGAGACGGCGTCGAAGTCCTCCTCCACCGCACGGCTGCTTTTCCGCAGCGCAAACCAGGTGGCCGCAGCGCCCGCCAGGGCGCCCAGTAACAGCATGAACAAAGCCAGAATCAACGCGAAAGCATCCATGTGCCCACTGTCGCACGGGGCTGTGACATTTTGCCGAAGCGACATTTCCAGCGGCCGCGGGCGAACCGGCAGGATGTCCGCTGCGGGTAGAATCAATGCTCGTGGCTCTTACTATTGGCATCGTCGGACTGCCCAACGTCGGCAAATCAACCCTCTTCAACGCACTGACCCGCAATCAGGTGCTGGCAGCGAACTACCCGTTCGCCACCATCGAGCCCAACGTAGGCGTCGTCAGCCTGCCGGATCCGCGGCTCCAGCAGCTCGGCGAACTCTTTGGCTCCCAGCGCCTCCTGCCCGCAGCCGTGTCCTTTGTGGACATCGCCGGCATCGTCAAGGGCGCCAGCGAGGGCGAAGGCCTCGGAAACCAGTTCCTGGCGAACATCCGCGAAGCGGAAGCCATCGCCCAGGTGGTGCGTGTTTTCGATGACCCGGACGTCATCCACGTTGACGGCAAGGTGGATCCGCGCTCGGACATGGAGACCATCAACACCGAACTGATCCTCGCGGACCTGCAAACCATCGAAAAGGCCATTCCGCGGATCGAAAAAGAAGTCAAAATCAAGAAGCGCGAAGCCGCAGAGCTGAACGCCATCCTGGCCGCACAGAAGGTGCTTGAGCGCGGCGACACCATTTTCTCCTCCATCAAGAGCGACAAGCTGGAGATGGAACACCTCAAAGAGCTCAGCCTGCTGACGGCCAAGCCTTTTATCTACGTCTTCAATGCCGACGAGGGAATCCTCGGCAGCCCGGAGAAGCAGGAAGAACTGCGCGCCCTCGTTGCCCCGGCTGACTGCATCTTCCTCGATGCCAAGCTTGAGGCCGACCTTGTAGAACTGGACGAGGAAGAAGCCCGCGAGATGCTGGAGATGAACGGCCAGGACGAATCCGGGCTGGACCAGCTGGCGAGGGTCGGCTTCCACACCCTGGGACTCCAGACCTACCTCACCGCCGGTCCCAAGGAAGCCCGCGCCTGGACAATCCACCGCGGCGACACCGCACCCCAGGCTGCCGGTGTCATCCACAGCGACTTCCAGCGCGGATTCATCAAGGCCGAAGTGGTCTCTTTTGATGACCTCATCGAAGCCGGATCCATGGCCGAGGCCAAATCGCGGGGCAAGGTCAGGATCGAAGGCAAGGAATATGTGATGGCCGACGGCGACGTAGTGGAATTCCGCTTCAACGTCTAGGTGTTTCGCCACGATAGTGGCGGGTACATAAGATACGTTCGCTTCAATTGCTGGTGGGTTCGCCGGGGACCTTATCCTGACTACAGGGGCGTACTCCCGGCGCTTCCGGCTGGACCGCCCGGGAAAAGTAAAACAAGGAGGCGGCATGCCGGTCAGGCGTCTGATGAAGTTCATCACCGCGGCGGCAGCGTCTGCGCTGGTGCTTTCGGGCTGCTCAGGCGGCGGAGGCACCACCCCCGTTGTGGTGGGGGAGGCAAAGCGCGGCGGCAGCGTCACCGTCGCCGAAGTCAACGCGTTCTCGTCGTTTAATCCCTACAGCGCCGACGGCAACACGGACATCAACTCCAAGATTGGCTCGATCACGCACTCGGGCTTCTACTACCTCGACGATGCGTCCAAAGTGGTGCGGAACGAAAAGTTCGGGCGGTTCGAGAAGGTTTCCGACAATCCCCTGAAGGTCAAATACACCGTCAACGAGGGCGTGAAATGGTCCGACGGCGAGGCGATCGATTCGGGCGACCTCCTGCTGGCCTGGGCTGCGGGTTCAGGCTACTTCAACGATGCCGATCCCATGGCCGGAACAGGAACCACGTACTTCTCCACCGCCTCCGACACCAGCGGGCTGGCAGGAACGGTCCTCCCCGAGCTCGGGGAGGACGGACGCTCCATGACCCTGGAGTACTCCGTGCCGTACGCGGACTGGGAGGTGGCGTTCGACGTCGGTCTGCCGGCCCATGTGGTGGCCGCAAAAAGCGGCCTGAACGATGAGGCGGACCTCATCGACCTGATCAAGGATTCACCCCGAGGAGACGTGGAGAAGCCTGCGCCCAACACTGCGCTGAAGCGGGTCAGCGACTTTTGGAACTCCGGATTCGATGCCAAGTCACTGCCCGCGGACCCCTCGGTCTACCTCTCCAGCGGGCCCTACATCGTCCGGGACATTGTCCCTGAGTCGTCCATGAAGCTGGTCCGCAACCGGGACTACACCTGGGGCCAGGAGCCCTGGCTCGATGAGATCAACGTCCGGTTTACCGGAGCTTTGCCTGCCGCCGTGGATGCCCTGCGGAACGGCCAGGCGGACATCATCTCGCCGCAGCCCTCGGCCGAAACGGACAGTCTTTTCGCCGGCCTCGCCGAGCAGGGGAACACGGTGGACCGTTACAGCCAATCCGGCTACGACCATCTGGACCTGAATTTTTCCGGACCCTTTGCGGACGGGGACGTCCGGAAGGCCTTCCTCAAGGCAGTGCCGCGCCAGGCCATTGTTGATGCGGTCGTCGGCGGCCTCCTGCCAGACCCCAAGCCCCTTGACTCACACGTGTTCCTGCCGGGACAGCCCAAGTACGCGGACACCGTAAAAAACAACGGCTCCGGCGACTACGCGGACGTGGACGTCGATGGAGCGAAGGCGCTCCTGGATGGCGAGACCCCCACCGTCCGCATCCTGTACAACCGCGACAACGCCAACCGGGCCAAGGCTTTTGCCCTGATTCGCGATTCCGCAGCGCTGGCAGGCTTCCAGGTGGTGGACGCCGGACAGGGCAGCGCGGACTGGGCGAAGGCCTTGGGTGGCGGCAGCTACGATGCTGCATTGCTCGGCTGGATCGGCACCGGGGTGGGCGTCAGCCGTGTTCCCCAGATTTTCCGCACCGGTGCCGGCAGCAACTTCAATGGATTTTCCGACGGCGAAGCGGACAAGGTGATGGAACAGCTCGCCGGCACCACCGACCTTGCCAAGCAGGACGAACTGCTGGCCGAAATCGACAAGCAGGTGTGGGAGAACGCCTACGGGCTGCCGCTCTACCAGACCGTCGGCACCACGGCCTACAGTGCCCGCGTCACCGGCCTCAAGCCAAGCCCGGGACCGCTCGGAGTCTGGTGGAACGTCTGGGACTGGCGTCTCACGAAGACCCCGTAACCGCTTTCGCCGCCGTCGTGGCGCGCTTCACACTTTCGATTCGCCGATAATCGTACCGGCGAGTAGCATGTGACTTGCACAACTTCCGTTTACCGGCTAGATCCCTGGAACGGCCCGGTCACGGTTTGGCAACGGAGTACCAGTATCTGGACTTCGTGCAGTTAGGCTACTCGTATATGTAGGTTGCGTCACAGTTCAACGCTGGGTCTCGCCTGCGGGGAAGCACAAAGATTCCCCTCGTTTCTCCCACAACTCATAGGAGGCGGAATGCGTTTTACGCGCACTTCCAAAGCACTGGGCATCGTGGCAATCGCCGCGCTTGCCCTGACCGGCTGCGGCGCTGGAGGCGGCAGCAATGACGGTGCCAGCGAATCTGCCGGCGACCCGAACAAGGTCATCACCGCTTACAGCAACGAACCACAAAACCCGTTGCTGCCGGCAAACACTGGTGAAGTTTACGGTGCACGCGCCGTCGAACTTCTTTTCGAGGGCCTTCGCACCTACGATCCGAATGGCAAGCCGGTCAATTCCCTTGCCGAATCCATTGAATCTTCTGACTCACAGAACTGGACCATCAAGGTCAAGCAGGGCACCAAATTCACCAACGGCGAACCCATCACCGCCAAGACTTTTGTGGACTCCTGGAACTTTGCCGCAAACTCCAAGAACCTGCAGCAGAACGGGTTCTTCTTCGAATCCATCGAGGGGTACGCCGAGGTGTCGGCAGTAACCACCGAGAAGTCGGCTGACGGCAAGACCACCACCACCCCGGCTCCCACGGCTGAGACCATGACCGGTTTGGCAGCCACCGACGACTCCACCATCACGGTGAAGCTGGCCCAGCCAGAGGCTGACTGGTCACTGCGCCTCGGTTACATTGCATTCGCACCGCTCCCGTCGGCCGCGCTGAAGGACCCGAAAGCGTTCGGCGAAAACCCGATCGGCAACGGCCCGTACAAGATGGAAAAAGAGGGGGCGTGGGTTCATGACCAGTCCATCTCGCTGGTGAAGAACGCTGACTACAGCGGACCGCGCGCAGCAAAGAACGGTGGCGTGACCTTCAAGTTCTACACCGATCCGGGCCCCGCCTACACGGACTTGCAGTCCGACAACCTGGACGTTACAGATGTTCTGCCCTCTAACGCTTTGAAGACCTACGTTTCGGACTTCCCGGACCGTAACGCCACCAAAGCCGTGGCTACGAACTCCACCCTGAACATCCCGGGCTACAACCCGAACTTCCAGGGCGAAGCCGGCAAGCTCCGCCGCCAGGCCCTGTCCTACGCCATCAACCGCGAGGAAATTGCTAAGGTGGTCTTCAATGGGACCCGTACGCCGGCCAAGGCATTCGCCCCGCCGGTCATCGACGGCTTCAAGGAAGGCCTTAAGGGCAGCGAGGTCCTCAAGTTCGACGCCGCCAAGGCGAAGGACCTGTGGGCGCAGGCTGAAAAGATCCAGCCGTACGACAACTCCAAGCCGCTCCAGATTGCCTCCAACACTGACGGCGGCAACAAGGAATGGATTGATGCGGTAACCAACGGGTTCAAGAACAACCTCGGCATCCAGGCTGAAATCCAGCCGTTCGCCAAGTTTGCTGAAGTCCTGAACCTGCGCAAGTCGCAGCAGCTGCCCGGCCTGACCCGGTCCGGCTGGCAGGGTGACTACCCGTCGCTGTACAACTTCCTGGGTCCTGTCTGGGCAACAGGCGCACCGTCGAACTACGAGAAATACTCCAATCCCGAGTTCGACAAGCTCCTCCAGGAGGGCCTCGCCTCCAAGACTCCTGACGAGGCAAACGCGAAGTTCAACCAGGCGCAGGAAGTCCTCTTCGAGGACCTTCCGGGCTTGCCGCTCTGGGATCAGGCACGGCCGATCGTGTGGAGCAATAACGTTGTGAAGGCCGAGACCGGCTGGAACGGCGGCATCCGCTACTTCGATATCACGGCCAAGTAGTCCCAGATCTAGCTTGCCGCCAGGCAGATTGGGGGTCCGGTTACGGCCGGGCCCCCATTGGCTTGCAACGGCAGGAAGGCACCAATGACACTGTATTCTTCCCATCCGGAAGGCTGGTGATCCGGTGGTCCGCTTTATTCTGCGCCGACTCCTGCAAGTGATCCCTGTTTTCCTCGGCACCACCCTTTTGGTCTATTACATGGTGTTCGCCTTACCCGGCGATCCCATTGCGGCGCTGTTCGGCGATCGCCAGCCTCCGCAGGCCGTTATCGACACGCTGCGCAGCCAGTACCACCTCAACGAACCCTTTTGGGTCCAGTACGGGCTGTTCCTGAAGAACCTCTTCACCTTCAACCTCGGCAACGACTTCACCGGCCAGCCCATCGCGGCAAGCCTGGCACGCGTTTTCCCCGTGACCGCCATGCTGGCGATTGAGGCACTCGCCATCCAGGCCGTTTTCGGTGTGGCCTTTGGTGTTTTCGCCGGCCTGCGCCGTGGCGGCTGGTTCGACTCCACCGTTCTCGTGGCGTCCCTGGTGGTCATCGCGGTTCCCACCTTCGTCCTCGGCTTTGTGTTCCAGCTCGTCTTCGGCGTGCAGCTGGGCTGGGCGAAACCGACAGTAGGCGCCAACGCAGACTGGGGCAGCCTGCTGCTCCCGGCTGTGGTCTTGGGGCTGGTGTCCTTCGCCTATGTGCTCCGCCTGACCCGCACATCGGTCAGCGAAAACATGAACGCTGACTATGTCCGGACTGCCACCGCCAAGGGCCTTTCACGCCCTCGGGTGGTCCTGGCCCACATCCTGCGTAACTCGCTGATACCCGTGGTGACCTACCTTGGCGCCAACCTGGGCGGCCTAATGGGCGGCGCCATCGTCACCGAAGGCATCTTCAACGTTCCGGGCGTGGGCAACAAGCTGTACCAGGCAGTCCTCCGCAGCGAGGGACCCACCATCGTTTCCATCGTCAGCGTGCTGGTGCTGGTGTTTGTGGTGGCCAACCTGCTTGTAGATCTCCTGTATGCCTGGCTTGACCCGAGGATCCGCTATGACCAGTAATAACAGCCACTACGTGGCCCCCATCGAGGAAACCCCGCTGCTGGCCACGGATGCGGTCAAGACTGACCAGGCACCCCTCAGCCTGTGGTCGGACGCCTGGCGCAAGCTCCGCCGTCGTCCGCTGTTCATTATCTCGGCGCTGCTCATCCTGGCCCTGGCAGTGGTTGCGCTGTTCCCCGGCCTGTTCACGTCCGTTGCCCCCAATGAAGGCTGTGAATTGGCCAATTCGGAGGGCGGCCCCATGGCCGGGCACCCCTTCGGCTTCACGTTCCAGGGCTGCGACATCTACTCCCGGGTCATTCATGGCACCCAGGCGTCAATGTCCGTCGGTATCCTCTCGGTGCTGTGCGTGTTGGTCATCGGCGTCACCTTCGGTGCCCTCGCCGGCTACTACGGTGGCTGGATCGACGCCGTGCTGGCCCGCCTGGGCGACATCTTCTTTGCGCTGCCGCTCATTCTTGGTGCGCTGGTCATCACCCAGCTGCCCTTTTTCCGCGAGAACAAAAGCGTCTGGACCGTGGTCTTTGTGATCTCGCTCCTGGCGTGGCCGCAGATGGCCCGCATCACCCGCGGTGCCGTCATTGAGGTGCGTAACGCGGACTTCGTCACGGCAGCCCAGGCTTTGGGCGTCTCCAGGTTCAGCGCACTGGTTCGGCATGTGTTGCCGAACGCCCTCGCTCCGATTATTGTCCTGGCCACCCTGGAACTCGGCGTCTTTATTGTCGCCGAAGCAACGCTGTCCTTCCTGGGGATCGGCCTGCCCCAGAGCATCATGTCCTGGGGTAACGATATCGCCGGCGCACAGGCATCGATCCGAACCAAGCCGGAAATCATGCTGTACCCGGCCGCGGCTCTTTCCATTACGGTACTGAGCTTCATCATGCTGGGCGACGCCGTGCGTGACGCCCTCGATCCGAAGAGCCGCCAGCGATGAGAGACAAAGAGATGACAACTCCAGAAATACGCATCGCGGAGGCAGGCACCACGGGAACCAGGCCGCTGCTGGAGATCCGTGACCTCGCCATCACCTTCAAGACCAGCGGCGGGGAAGTCCAGGCGGTCCGCGATGCGCACCTGACCATCATGCCCGGCGAAACCGTGGCCATTGTGGGGGAGTCCGGCTCCGGCAAGTCCACCACTGCGCTGGCTGCGATCGGCCTGCTTCCCTCGAACGGCCGAGTTTCGGGCGGCCAGATCCTCCTCGACGGCGAAGACATCGCGCATGCACCGGAAAAGCGCATGATCGAGTTGCGCGGAAACACCATCGGCATGGTGCCGCAGGACCCGATGTCCAACCTGAACCCGGTGTGGAAGATCGGCTACCAGGTTCGCGAAACACTCCGCGCCAACGGCCGGCCCAGCGGTCCGGATGACGTCGCCAAGGTACTCTCCGAGGCCGGTCTGCCGGACGCCCACCGGCGTGCCAAGCAGTACCCGCACGAGTTCTCCGGCGGCATGCGGCAGCGTGCCCTGATCGCTATCGGGCTCTCCTGCCAGCCCCGGCTGCTGATCGCTGACGAGCCCACCTCAGCACTCGATGTCACAGTGCAGCGGCAGATCCTGGATCACCTGGACACGATGACTACCGACCTGGGCACCGCCGTGCTGCTCATCACCCATGACCTGGGGCTGGCAGCCGAACGGGCCGACAAGGTAGTGGTGATGTACCAGGGCCGCGTGGTGGAGGCAGGACCTTCCCTGGAACTGCTGCAAAACCCGCAGCATCCTTACACCAGGAGGCTCGTGGAGTCCGCACCGTCCCTGGCCAGCCGAAGGATCCAGGCTGCCAGGGAACAGGGCGTGGAGGCCGCGGACCTGCTTGCCCCGGCAGCCGAGCCCGCCGCGGCGGATAACGTCCTCCAGATCCAGGACTTGCGCAAGGTGTACAAGCTCCGGCAGGGACTGGGTAAATCATCGGACTTCGCGGCCGTGGACGGCGTCAGCTTCGATGTGAAGCGGGGAACCACCACGGCGATCGTGGGGGAGTCGGGGTCCGGGAAGTCGACGGTGGCCAAGATGGTCCTCCAACTGGAGAAGCCCACCGAAGGCAGGATCCTGTTCGACGGCGTGGACACGTCAGCCCTCAAACCCGGGGACCTGTTCAAGTTCCGGCGCCGGGTACAGCCCATCTTCCAGGACCCCTACGGTTCGCTCGACCCGATGTACAACATCTTCCGGACGATCGAAGAACCGTTGCGGGTCCATAAGATCGGCAACAAAGAGAGCCGGGAGAAGAAGGTCCGGGAACTGCTGGACCAGGTGGCACTGCCGCAATCGGCCATGCAGCGGTACCCGAACGAACTCTCTGGCGGCCAGCGGCAGCGTGTTGCCATTGCCCGTGCGCTTGCCCTTGACCCGGAAGTCATCATCTGTGACGAAGCGGTGTCCGCCCTGGACGTGCTGGTGCAGGCACAGGTACTGAACCTGCTGGCTGACCTCCAGGCCAACCTGGGGCTGACGTACCTTTTCATCACCCATGACCTTGCTGTGGTCCGGCAGATTGCCGACCATGTCTGCGTGATGGAAAAGGGACGCCTGGTGGAGACCGGCTCGACGGACGACGTCTTCGAATCCCCCGAGCAGGACTACACGAAGGCGCTCCTCAATGCCATCCCAGGTGCGAAGCTGATGCTTCCACCGGAAGTCGCTTAGCCGCCTTTCGTCCCTATAAACGTGTGGAGCCGGAGCCTGTTGGCTCCGGCTCCACACGTTTATGGCTGCACGCCGTTAAACCCTGTCAGTCCTGGAAGGAATCAGTCCCGCTTCCGGCCGCCAAAGCCGGAGTCTGTTCCACGGTCAGCTTCCGCTCCAAACCCAGGTCCCGGAGCCGGCGCTCCAGCAGCGCCCCCAGTGCGCGGCGGCCATTGGGATTCATATGCACTGAGTCCGCGAGGTCCTTGGCCAGGCCGTACCTGGTGAGCCAGTCGCCCACCGAAACAAAGGGGAGGTTGTGGGCGGCGGCTACCGAGCCCAGCAACGTATCAACCTCCGTCCGGCGCCCGCCCCCGTTGCCTTCGCCGCGGGCCAGCGTCCCTATCATGGCAATGCGGGTTCCCGGGTAGCGGTTCCTGAGCTCAGTGATCAAACGCTCCGCGTTGCCGGTGATCCGGCTGTCCGACGCTCCGGTTGTAGCGTCGTTGCCGCCGCCTTGGATAACGATGAGCGCCGGTGTACCGGAAGGCAGGAGCCAGTCACCCCGCAGGAGGGCATCAATGTAATTGCCCGTATTTCCGTTGGCGGACACGAACCCGGTGCCGCCCCGCCCGCAGTAGTACACCTGGTACCCCGCGGCCTCCAGGCCTTGGCGGGGCCAGCCATCGGTTGGTTCCGATTGCGAGTCCCCAATCAGGAGGACCGTCCTGCTGATGTTGGGGACCACGGCTTCAAGCCGCCCATTAGCCGGATTGAGGATTCGTGAACCGGCCGCAGCCTGATGTGTTGCGGCAGTCCCGGGCTGCCCCGCAGCGGCGGCCTGCGCTTGGGACGAGGCAGAAGACCCGGCCGGCATTCCGCAGCCGGACAAGGCAAGGAGACAGGACACCGCGATCACGGCGGCGGCTCCAGACGCCGCAGAACGGGTCCGGGCCTGGGCTTTTCGCATGTGGTGTCTTTCGGGCTTGCATGGAGTATCAGAGCAATCATGTGGCATGGAGGCAGGTTTGGCCAGTGATTTTGGTCACTGATTTTCGCCGGCCGCGTTGACGCAGAGCGGCTGTGGGCCCTGCTGGCTGGCAGAAAATTTAGGCCTATTAATGCCGCAGACGCTAGACTGGGGGAAGCAGCCCTGTGCAAAGGGCATGATCCGTCGTGCGTTCCAGTTGGAAATGTCGCGATACAACAGCTGACTTTCACCACTGAATCGAGCCATTACGCATGTCTGAAACCACCACCAACACCGCGGTAGCCACTGCATCACGCAGTGACCTCCGCAACGTCGCGATTGTGGCCCACGTTGACCACGGCAAGACCACCCTGGTCGACGCCATGCTCAAGCAGACCAACTCCTTTGCCGAGCACAACCACCTCGAAGACCGCGTGATGGACTCCGGTGACCTTGAGCGCGAAAAGGGCATCACCATCCTGGCCAAGAACACCACCGTGGCATACAACGGTCCGTCGTCCAACGGCGAGACCATCACCATCAACGTTATTGACACCCCGGGCCACGCCGACTTCGGCGGCGAGGTGGAGCGCGGACTGTCCATGGTTGATGGTGTTGTGCTGCTCGTTGACGCATCGGAAGGTCCGCTGCCGCAGACCCGCTTCGTGCTCCGCAAGGCCTTGGCCGCCCACCTGCCCGTGATCCTGCTGGTCAATAAGACCGACCGCCCCGACGCGCGCATCGACGAAGTGGTCCACGAGTCCATGGACCTGCTCCTCGGCCTGGCGTCGGATCTTGCCGACGAAGTCCCGGATTTGGACCTGGACAAGGTTCTTGAGGTCCCGGTTGTTTACGCCGCCGCCAAGGTTGGCCGCGCCTCCCTGGAGCAGCCCGCCAACGGTGCCGCTCCGGACAATGAGGACCTTGAGCCGCTGTTCAAGACCATCATCGAGCACATCCCGGCGCCGACCTACAACCCGGAAGGTGTCCTGCAGGCACACGTCACCAACCTGGACGCTTCACCGTTCCTGGGCCGCCTGGCGCTGCTCCGCATCTACAACGGCACGCTGCGCAAGGGCCAGACCGTTGCCTGGGCACGCGCCAACGGTGAGCTCAAAAACGTCAAGATCACCGAACTGCTGGCCACCAAGGCCCTGGACCGCGTTCCGGCTGAGTCTGCCGGCCCCGGCGAGATTGTAGCCGTTGCCGGCATCGAGGAAATCACCATCGGCGAGACTTTGACCGACGCCGAGAACCCGCAGCCGCTGCCGCTGATCACCGTGGACGATCCCGCGATCTCCATGACCATCGGTATCAACACCTCCCCGCTGGCCGGCAAGGTCAAGGGCGCCAAGGTCACCGCGCGCCAGGTGAAGGACCGCCTGGACAAGGAACTGATCGGTAACGTCTCCATCAAGGTGCTCCCCACCGAGCGTCCTGACGCCTGGGAAGTCCAGGGCCGTGGCGAGCTCGCCCTGGCCATCCTCGTGGAGCAGATGCGCCGCGAAGGCTTCGAACTGACCGTGGGCAAGCCGCAGGTTGTCACCAAGACCATCGACGGCAAGATCCACGAGCCGATGGAACACATGACCATCGACGTACCCGAAGAGTACCTCGGCGCTGTGACCCAGTTGATGGCAGCCCGCAAGGGCCGCATGACCAACATGGCCAACCACGGCACCGGCTGGTGCCGGATGGAATTCATCGTTCCCGCCCGCGGCCTGATCGGCTTCCGCACCAAGTTCCTCACGGACACCCGCGGCGCCGGCATCGCGGCCTCCATCTCCGAGGGCTACGAGCCCTGGGCCGGCCCCATCGAGTACCGCACCAACGGCTCCATGGTCGCTGACCGCGCCGGCGTGGTGACTCCGTTCGCCATGATCAACCTGCAGGAACGCGGTTCCTTCTTCGTCAAGCCCACCTCCGAGGTGTACGAGGGCATGATTGTTGGCGAGAACTCCCGCGCCGACGACATGGACGTCAACATCACGAAGGAAAAGAAGCTCACCAACATGCGTGCCGCTTCCTCGGACACCTTCGAGAACCTGACCCCGCCGCGCGACCTCACCCTCGAAGAGTCGCTGGAATTCGCCCGCGAAGACGAGTGCGTCGAGGTAACGCCGGAGTCCATCCGCATCCGGAAGGTCATCCTGGACACCAACGAGCGTGCAAAGGCCAACCGCGCCCGCGCCAAGGCCTAGCCAGCACCGTAGTACCAAAGAAAGCCACCGGCACCCGCCGGTGGCTTTCTTCGTACCGCCGTGCGCAGTGAGGCCCGGCTTCGCCGGGCATGGGCAGTCCTGCGCACTGAGGGTCGGCTCAGGCGCGCGGCCTTCGCCGCTCCGGCGCCGGCGGAACCTCCTTGGCTGCCACAACAACCTCAAGGGGGATCACGACGTCGGCCTGCCGGGTGCGGATGGTGCAGGCACCGGAGTCGCACGCCACCAGGTGTCCCAGGGCGTCAGTGAGCCCGCCCTCGATGCGGTACCGCACCACCACCCGTGTTCCGGAAGCGGCGGCAAGGAGGAATCCGGCGGGGGAGGGGACAGGTAGACTCACCACTTCATACTAAATGGCTTCACACAAGGAGCCCGGCTAGGTTCGCAGTAACGGGCTGGGAGATAATAGGCTCAGATGTCAAGAGTCCGGCCAGGTTGCCGGACGCAACAGCCGGCGGGACGCCGGAACCAACGTGGAGAGGCAAGGGACGTGACGTACGTAATCGCGCAGCCGTGTGTAGATGTCAAGGACAAGGCATGTATCGAAGAATGCCCGGTCGACTGCATCTACGAGGGTGAGCGTTCGCTGTACATCCATCCGGACGAATGCGTCGACTGCGGAGCCTGCGAACCGGTATGCCCGGTGGAGGCCATCTACTACGAGGACGACACCCCGGACGAGTGGGCCGACTACTACAAGGCCAACGTTGAGTTCTTCGACGACCTCGGCTCACCGGGCGGCGCAGCGAAGATCGGCAACACCGGCAAGGACCACCCGATGATCGCCGCACTGCCCCCGCAGAACCAAGACCACTGACGCAGGCTGGAACGGTGACCGCAGCTGTGAATACGTTTGGCCTTGACCTGCCCGACTACCCGTGGGAGGCCATGGCGCCGTATCTCGCGAAGGCCTCGGAGCATCCGGGGGGAGCCGTCAACCTGTCCATTGGTACTCCGGTGGATCCCACGCCGGCGTTGATCCAGGACGCGCTGAAGGCCGCCGCCGACGCCCCCGGTTACCCCACGGTCCATGGCACGCCTGCCCTCCGGGAAGCCATTGCCGCCTGGTTCGAACGCCGCCGCGGTGTTGCCGGACTGGACCCGCGCAACATCATGCCCACGGTCGGCTCGAAGGAACTCGTGGCCTGGCTCCCGCTCCTGCTCGGGCTCAAGCCGGGGGACGTCGTCGTACGCCCCAAGGTTGCCTACCCCACGTACGATATCGGCGCAACGCTCGCCGGCGTCACCTCCGTGGCCACGGACAACCTGGACGAGCTCGACGACGCCACCCGCTCGCGTGTCCGGCTGATCTGGGTCAATTCCCCGGGAAACCCCACGGGCAGCGTCCGCGGCGTCGAATCCCTGAAGGCGCTCGTACAACAGGCCCGTGAACTGGGCGCCGTGGTGGCATCTGATGAATGCTACGCAGAGCTGGGCTGGGGCGACTGGGATGTCCAGCGCGGCGGCCAGCCTGTACCGAGCATCCTGGACCCGCGAGTGGCCGGCGGATCCCACCAGGGCCTGCTGGCCGTGTACTCGCTGAGCAAGCAGTCCAACGTGGCCGGCTACCGGGCAGCATTTGTGGCCGGCGATCCGGACCTGATGCCCAACCTCGTCAACAGCCGCAAGCATGCGGGCATGATCGTTCCCTACCCGGTGCAGGAAGCCATGCGGGTGGCACTGGGCGACGACGCGCATGTTGAGGCCCAGAAGGACCTGTACCGCGGCCGCCGGGAACGGCTGGTTCCGGCGCTGCTGGATTTCGGGCTGGAGATCAAGGAGTCCGACGCCGGCCTCTACCTTTGGTCCACGGCGGGAGAGAGTACCTGGGACACGGTAGCCCGGCTGGCGGAGCGCGGCATCGTGGTGGGTCCCGGCGTCTTTTACGGTGAGGCGGGCAACGGCTACGTCCGTGTGGCCCTCACCGGAACAGACGAGAGGATCGACGCCGCCGTGGCCCGGCTGGCTTCGGCGGCGTAATCAGCGCGGCTGCCCCGGCCGGCGCTAGGTCCGTAACAATGGTGTGACTCCGGACACATCTGACGCATTTTAGGGCCTTTTGGAACGTCGCGGATTAGTGGCACCCGCCAAGGAGCGGGTACTTTTTAAGTGACTATCAATGGTGGCTTTCTACAAGAAGGCAGCCCGGGTGTTGGAACCTGTCCTCTCAGGCTTCGTGCGCGGCTCACCTGATGTTGGATCAAGCTTTCGACAGAGGCCCAGACGCCTCATGAAGGGGACTCCATGACTGAGACCAACAATGCTGCGACCCTGCTCCACGCAGGAGGCGAGCTCAAGCTGCCGCGCATCCAGGTTGTTGAAGGAAACGAAGGCTACGACGTTTCCAAACTGCTGAAGCAGACGGGCGCAGTCACCTTTGACCCCGGCTTCATGAACACAGCAGCCACAACTTCGGCTATCACCTACATCGACGGCGATGCTGGCATCCTGCGCTACCGCGGATACCCCATCGAACAGCTGGCACAGCACTCCAGCTTCCTCGAGGTGTCCTACCTGCTGATCTACGGCAACCTGCCCACTCCCACGGAGCTGGACGAATTCGACCAGAAGATCCGCCGGCACACGCTGCTGCATGAGGAGCTCAAGGGCTTCTTCGGCGGCTTCCCGCGGGACGCGCACCCCATGCCCGTTCTGTCCTCGGCCGTTTCCGCGCTGTCCACGTTCTACCAGGACTCCCTGGACCCGTTCAACGCCGAGCAGGTGGAAGTTTCCACCATCCGCCTCATGGCCAAGCTTCCGGTCATCGCGGCCTACGCCCACAAGAAGTCCATCGGCCAGCCCATGCTGTACCCGGACAACTCGCACAACCTCGTGGAGAACTTCCTGCGCCTCAGCTTCGGGCTTCCGGCTGAACAGTACGAGGTTGACCCGATCGTGGCCAAGGCACTGGACCTGCTCCTGATCCTGCACGCGGACCACGAGCAGAACTGCTCCACCTCCACGGTCCGCCTGGTGGGTTCCTCCAACGCCAACCTGTTCGCATCCGTCTCCGCAGGCATCAACGCCCTCTTCGGCCCGGCCCACGGCGGCGCCAACGAGGCCGTGCTGAAGATGCTCCGCCAGATCCAGGCCGAGGGCACCAAGCCCGAGGACTACATGGAGAAGGTCAAGAACAAGGAAGACGGCGTCCGCCTCATGGGCTTCGGGCACCGCGTCTACAAGAACTACGATCCCCGCGCCAAGATCGTCAAGGCCACCGCCCACGAGATCCTGAGCAAGCTCGGCGGCAACGACGAACTGCTGGACATCGCCCTGCGCCTGGAAGAGAAGGCGTTGAACGATGATTACTTCATCCAGCGCAAGCTCTACCCGAACGTGGACTTCTACACCGGCCTCATCTACAAGGCCATGGGCTTCCCCGAGAAGATGTTCACCGTGCTCTTCGCCATCGGCCGCCTCCCCGGCTGGATTGCCCAGTGGCGCGAAATGATCAGCGACCCGAACACCAAGATCGGCCGCCCGCGCCAGCTCTACATCGGCGAGCCCGAGCGGGACTACCCCGCCCGCTGAATCCCCCGCGGACTCTAGTACGACGGCGGCCGCCCACCTCATCGAGGTGGGCGGCCGTTCGTCGTTAATCACCAGCAAAGCAACACGGGGTCACTAAACGCCCAATATGGGGTCCCCGAAGGGCAAGTAGTGACCCCGCGTTGCTGCTAGGAGTTGTATCCCTGGGGGTTGTTTTTTTGCCAGCGCCAGTGGTCCTCGCACATCTGGTCGATGGTTTTGGTGGTGGACCAGCTGAGGTCGGCGAGGGCCGAGGTGGCGTCGGCCCAGAAGGCAGGCAGGTCGCCGGCGCGGCGGCCGGCGATCTCGTAGGGGATGGGCTTGCCCACGGCTTTTTCGAAGGAGCGCAGGACTTCCAGGACCGAGGAGCCGGTGCCGGAGCCAAGGTTCCAGCGGAATACCCCGGTGCGGTCGGTGATGTGGTTCAGGGCAGCGAGGTGGCCTTCGGCGAGGTCCACCACGTGGATGTAGTCGCGCAGGCAGGTCCCGTCCGGGGTGTCGTAGTCGCCGCCGAAGACCATGAGTTTCTCGCGCCTGCCCACCGCGACCTGGGCGATGAAGGGGACCAGGTTGTTGGGGATGCCCTGGGGGTCTTCGCCAATCCGGCCCGAGGGGTGGGCCCCGACGGGGTTGAAGTAGCGCAGCAGGGCGATGTGCCAGCGGGTGTCGGCAGCCCCGAGGTCGGAGAGGATGTCCTCGATCTGTTCCTTGGTGCGGCCGTAAGGGTTGTTGGCGCCGATTTCCATTTTCTCGACGTACGGGATGGGATTGTGTTCGCCGTAGACGGTGGCGGAGGAGCTGAAGACGATGGAGCGGACGTTGTGCCGGTCCATGGTCCGGATCAGGTTCAGGGTTCCGACGAGGTTGTTGTAGTAGTAGTTCAGGGGTTCGCGGACCGATTCGCCGACTGCCTTGAGCCCGGCGAAGTGGATCACGGCATCGACGTCGTTCTCAGCGAAAACCTTCTCGACGGCGGCCTCGTCCACGAGGTCCACGTGGTGGAACTGTGCTGTTTTGCCGGTGATCTCGGCAACCCGGCGGAGGGACTCCTCGCTGGAGTTGACCAGGTTGTCGACGACCAGCACGTCATGGCCGGCTTCCTGCAATGACAAAACAGTGTGGGAACCGATGTACCCGGTGCCCCCTGTAACCAGAATTTTCATGCTCTCCACGCTATCCCAAGTGGTGCCGGTCGCGCCGGTCGGGGCCAATTTCCGGGCAGGATGACGGTGCTTTACGGGCCAACCGGCTGACAGGCCTGTGACGAGGCACAAGTGTGCTAAATAGGAGAAGTGCCTAAAATCGTTCATGCCGGAGCCCGGCGCCAGGAAGTGGTGGAAGCAGTTTGGCGGATCATCGCCGTCGACGGACTGGAAAGGGCTTCGCTGCGGGAAGTGGCAGACGAGGCCGGGCTCGCGGTCGGCTCCGTTCGGCACTACTTTGCCGGTAGCGATGAACTGCTGGCCTACTCCTTCGCGACCGTGATTGACAGCATTGTGGCCAGGCTGGAGGCCGCATTGCCCGGAGTTCAGGACCACCCGGGCGCAAGCGCCGAAGGACGTGCCGCTGTTTTAACACTGCTGGGCGAACTCCTGCCATTGGATGAACAACGGGCAGTGGAGGCGTGCGTGTGGATGGCATTCCGCAACGCCGCCAGGATCAAGCCTTTTCTTGCCGCGGAGGCGGACCGGAGCCACCGCGAGGTGGCCGCCGTGATGGGCCGCGTGATCACTGCGTTGCTGCCCGGGGAATCCCAGGAAGTATTGGTGGTGGAGGCGGAAAGACTCCTTGCCACGCTGGATGGCCTCTGCATGCATGCCCTCCTGCAGCCCGGCTGGATGACTGCCCGCATGTGCACCGATGTCCTGGAGCGGCACCTTGACGGGTTGGCGCCGTGAATTTCATTAACCTCGGCAACTCAGGGGAATAGACTGATAGCCGGGGGCGCAACACCGGATCACCAGACCCGGCAGGAGCGCGCCAGGGAAGGACCTCGGATGCAGCAAAAGACCGGTTCCGGGTGGCAGATCACCACCGACACGTCCGGACCGATGATGATCGCCCTGTATATCCGCGATGCCGCCGGACTCGACGGCGCGGGCCACCCGGCGCTTTCCCATGCAGCTCCCAAGATCCGTCATGCCGACCATTCCCACCTGACGGCCGACGTCGGGGGCTTCAACGGCCTCAAGACAGAATGGGAGGCATGGTGGGAACAGTTGCTGAAGGCGCATCCGCAGACGTCGCCGGAACTTTCCCCGCCGGAATTCGAGGCTTTCGGCAATTCGCCCGCCCTGCAGCGGGTACTGCAGGCGCACTTCGGCTCGGCCCTGACCTGGGCGCGGGAACGCAGGAGCGAGTATGCCGAGCTTGAAGCTGAAAGGGCCGCCAACGGTGCAGACCAGTTGCTGGAGGACATGGTGGATGACCGGCTGATGGAAGTGGGCCGCAACGCCCGCGACTTCAAGCTGACCATCATTGAACTGCCGTTGAACGAACAGCGGGCCTGGTACCTGGAGCCGGACAAAATCATTATGAGCCACCAGTTGATGGGCCAGCCGGAGCTGTTCCGCAGCTACGTCCAGCCTGTGGTGGAAATCCTCGTCTAGTAAAAGGCCGGACGGGCCTTAGGCCCCCGTGCCTGCCGGCGAGACCGTAATCCGCACCTCGCCGTCCGGGACTGCCGACTCCCGCCAGCCGTCACGCTCGTCGCGCTCCCAGGTCCGCCCGGCAACTTCCACCTGTGTGACCTCGAGGGTCTTGGCATTGGCTACGGCCCATTGCGCCACGGACCATGCCTGGCTGCAGTCAGCCTCCACCACCAGGGTTTGGCCGTCAACCGCGGAAGCAGAGAGTCCGTAAGCCTGGGAAAGCTGGTCAGAAACGGCCTGCGGATCTCCCGCGGCACCTGCCGAACGGAGGGTGCATCGAATCGCTTCGGGGGTCTGGCCGGACAGCCCGGAGGCAAAAAAGCGCCCCATCTGCTCGTGCTGGGCGTAGGCGGTGGGAAATGCCGATCGCTGCACCCGTTGCGCAGCTTCGGTGATCTCCATCGACTCGTAGCCGGGGATCTTTACCAGTGCGTCGTAAAAGGCGTTCGTCGCGTAAATGGGATCCATGATCTGCTCTTCGCTTCCCCAGCCCTGGGAAGGCCGCTGCTGGAACAGCCCCCGGGAATCCGGGCCCGCCTGATCGCCGTGTTCGATGTTGCGGAGCTTGGACTCCTGCATGGCGGTAGCCAAGGCTATGGTGGCCGCCCGGGGCGGGAGGCCGCGCTGGACTGCAACAGCGGTGATCAGGGAAGCGTTGACAGCCTGGTCCGGAGCCAGTTCCGCCGTCTTGCCGTTGACGACGGCGGTACAGCGCTCCGAAACGAGGGTCTCGGAGCGCTGCACAAAAAACACCGCTGCATAGACGCCGCCGGCCACGAGTGCGAGGGCAAGCAGCAGCACCAGCAGGCGGCGCAGGCCGCGTCTTCGTGCCATGAAGGGATCAGTTGGCGTGCAGGGCGTCGTTCAGTTCCACGGTCTGGCCGGCACGGGGGAGTACCTCCACGGCGCCCGTGGTGGAGTTGCGGCGGAAGAGCAGGTTGGGGACACCGGAGAGTTCGGCAGCCTTGACGATCTTGGTGGTGTCCTCGCCCACTTCGTCCTTGGGGCCGGGCACGCGCACTCGGGTCCCCGCCGTCACGTAGAGGCCGGCTTCCACCACCGAATCATCACCGATGCTGATGCCCACGCCGGAGTTGGCCCCGAGCAGGACCCGCTCGCCGATGGTGATCTTTTCCTTGCCCCCACCGGACAGGGTGCCCATGATGGACGCGCCGCCGCCGACGTCGCTGCCGTCACCGGTGACCACGCCGGCGGAAATCCGGCCCTCAACCATGGAGGTGCCCAGGGTGCCGGCGTTGAAGTTGACGAAGCCTTCATGCATCACCGTGGTGCCCTCGGCCAGGTGCGCACCCAGGCGGACGCGGTCGGCGTCGGCAATCCTGACGCCGGTGGGCACAACGTAGTCCACCATGCGCGGGAATTTGTCGATGCCGTAAACGGTCACGGCGCCCCGGCGGCGCAGCCGCGCCCGGGTCAGTTCGAAGCCGTCCACAGCGGCGGGACCGAAGTTGGTCCAGACAACGTTGGGCAGCTTGCCGAAGATGCCATCCAGGTTGATGGTGTTCGGGCGGACCATCCGGTGCGAGAGCAGGTGCAGGCGCAGGTAGGCGTCAGCGGTATCGGCCGGGGCCTCATCGAGGTTGATCTGGACGAAGACCACCTTCTGCTCGGTGCCACGGTCCTCATCTGTACCGGCGTCGGCGATCCGGGTGAGTGCCTCATCCGCGTTTTCCACTGCCCGCAGGTGTTCGGCAGCGACGCCCAGCGAGGGTGCGGGGAACCAGACGTCCAGGACGGTGGCATCACCATTGGCAACGGCAATGGTGGCCACACCGAAGCCGTAGGCGGAGCGTTCTTCAGTGGGGGCAGTCTGGGTTTCGGGCACGGCGGAGGAAGCAGTCTCAGTCATTGCCCCAGTCTATCGACGGGCGGGGACCTGCTCCGAACTAGACTGGCTTCGTGACTGCCGAAACCGCTCCGGAATCTTCCATCCTTCCCCTCGACCTCCGCCAGGACGTTGCGCTCCTGACGGCCGCGATCATGGACATCAACAGTGTGTCCGGCAACGAAACGGAACTGGCTGACGCCGTCGAAGCCGCTCTGCGCGCCATCCCGCAACTGCACATTGTGCGGGACGGGGACGCCATCATTGCCCGGACCGAGCTGGGAAACGGCGAACGCGTCATCCTGGCAGGACACCTGGACACCGTTCCGTTGCCCCTGGCCGAGGGGTCCCTGGGGACGGTTCCGTCCAGCTGGGAGTCCGGGATCCCCGGCGTTGGTGTCCTGTACGGGCGCGGCGCCACCGACATGAAGGGCGGCGTGGCCGTACAGCTCGCGCTGGCTGCCAGGATGTTCGACGGCGGGACCGCACCGAAGCGTGACGTCACCTTCGTTTTTTACGACCACGAGGAAGTGGAGGCCGTCAAGAGCGGCCTGGGCAGGCTGGTCCGGAACCACGGCGATCTGCTCGACGGCGACTTCGCCATCCTGCTCGAACCCACTGACGGCACGGTGGAGGGCGGCTGCAACGGCACCAGCAGGTTCGAGGCAACAACGGTGGGGGAGTCCGCCCATTCCGCCCGGGCCTGGATGGGCAGCAACGCCATCCACGCTGCGGCGCCGATCCTGGCCCGGCTGGCTGCCTACGAACCCCTGACAGTGAACGTGGACGGCCTGGAGTACCGAGAGAGCCTGAACGCCGTAAGAATCAACGGCGGAACCGCCGGAAACGTGATTCCGGACCGGTGCGTGGTGGAGATCAACTACCGGTTTGCCCCCGATAAAACGCCGGACCAGGCCGAATTAGTGGTGCGGCAACTCCTTGACGGTTTTGACGTGGTCCGCACTGACGCCGCCGCCGGGGCACGGCCCGGGCTCCAGCACCCCGCCGCCGCTTCCTTTGTCGCCGCCGTGGGTGCCGAGCCCAAGCCCAAATACGGCTGGACCGACGTCGCGCGTTTCAGCGAGCTGGGAATCCCGGCGGTGAACTTCGGGCCGGGGGACGCCCTGCTGGCGCACAAAGACAACGAACACGTGGATGCGGATGCGATCCGGAAGTGTCTGCAGGCGCTGGAGGACTGGCTGGCTGGCTGACACTTACGGGCCGTGGTCCCCGCTGCCCTAGACAGCAGGGTGCCTTAAACAGCAGTGGCCCGGACTGCGTTCCCCAACAGGGGCGCGGTCCGGGCCATTGTTGTTTGACCTGTCAGGGAACGGGAGCTTCGGCCTTTTCGGGTTCGGCCTTGGCCACACCGCCGGCTGCCTTCTTCGAACCCCTGCGCTCAATCATGACCGCAATCCGGGATACGAGGATGTTGATGGCGATGTAGATTGCCGCGGCCACAAAGAAGATGGGGAACAGGAACTGGGTTCCCAGGAAGTCCGCCATCACCTGTACGGCACGCAGGAGCTCGCCGTACGCCACGATGTAGCCCAGGGACGTGTCCTTGAGGAGCACCACCATCTGCGCCACCAGCGAAGGCATCATGCGACGTATTGCCTGCGGCAGTTCGATCAGCATGCGGGACTTGAAGCTGGTCAGGCCAATGGCCAGGCCCGCTTCGCGCTGCCCCTTGGGCAATGACTGGATGCCAGCGCGGATGATCTCCGCGAAGACTGCCGAGTTGTAGAGGATCAGGCCGGTCACGACGGCGACGAACGCCGAGGTGCCAAAACCCAGCAGGACGAACAGCATCATCAGGACAACGGGCATGCCGCGGAGGAACTCCAGCACCACCCGGATGGGAATCCGGATGAACGCCACATCCGAGATGCGCAGCAGGCAGAGCGCCAGTCCCAGCGGGAAGGCGATGACAGCGGCCAGTGCGGCGGCGCTGAGCGTGGCACCCAGGCCGTTGCCCAGCAGCGTCCAGACATCGCCGCGGGTGAAGATCTGCCACCGGCGGCCCTCAAGAATCCCCTGCTGGGCGAAGGTCATGATGATCCAGGCGAGCAAGCCCAGGATCAGCAGCGAACCGACAATTGAACCGATCAGGGAGATCCGGCGGGCTTTAGGGCCGGGAACGTCGTAGAGTACCGAGCTCATCGGGCAATCGCCACCTTTCGTTCCACCGTACTGGCCAGGATGCCCAGCGGAACGGTGAGGAGCAGATAGAAGAAGGCTACGCCGAGCAGGACGGGGATCACGGCGTCACCGTTGGCGTTGGCCAGTTGCCGGCCGTAGCCGAACAGTTCAAGGACAAAGAAGGCGCCGGCAACTGAGGAGTTTTTCACCAGGGCGATCAGGATATTGATCAGCGGCGGGATCACCGTCCGCAATGCCTGCGGAAGGATGATGAGGTTCAGGACCTGCCCGAAGTTCATGCCGATACTCCGGGCGGCCTCGGCCTGGCCCACCGGGACGCTGTTGACACCTGAGCGGACAGCTTCGGCGATGAACGCTGCGGTGTAGGTACTGAGGGCGATAATTGCGGCTATTTCGAACTGCTCGAACTTCACTCCGAGCCGGGGGAGGACGATGGCTGCGAAGAAGAAAGCGATGGTCAGCGGAGTGTTCCGGAGAACTTCCACATAGACGGTGCTGAAGCCGCGGAGCGCTGCCACGGGGGAAACCCGGGCTGCCGCGAGCAGGGTCCCGAGCACCAGCGCGATGACCCCGGAAACTACGGAGAGGAAAAGCGTGCGGAGAAAACCGTTCCAGTACAAGGGCAGGTTTTCAAGAATGACGTCCATTGGATCCTTTGGCTGTGGGCGTGGACGGGTGTGAAGGCCGTGGTTGCCGGGGCCTCTATCCGGCCCCGGCAACCACTGCGTTACTTAGTAACGGTTGATTTCGGGCAGTTCAGGGGCAGTCTTGATGACTGAACCTGCGGTTGCTTCCCAGGCCTTCTTGTAGGAGCCGTCCTTCTCGAATGCCTCCAGCTGGTCGTTGATCCAGTTGCGGAACTCGGTATCGTCCTTCTTCAGGCCGATGCCGTAGGGCTCCTTGGTGAAGGTCTCGTCCGAGGCGAGCTTGAAGGCGTCCGGTTCCTTGTCCACGAAGCCGGCGAGGATCACGTTGTCCGTGGTGACAGCTTCAACCTGCTTGTTGCGCAGGGGCTCCAGGCAGGCGGAGTAGGTGGCTGCGGGAACAAGCTCAGCTCCGTACTTGTCCACGATGGTTGCGGCCGGGGTGGAACCGGTGACGGAGCAGACCTTCTTGCCCTTGACGTCTTCGGGCTTCTTGATGGAGTCGTTGTCCTTGTTCACCATCAGTGCCTGGCCGGCCTCGTAGTACGGTCCGGCGAAGCTGACAACCTGCTTGCGCTTGTCATTGATGGTGTACGTTGCGATGACCAGGTCAACCTTGCCCTGCTCAATAAACGGTTCGCGGTTGGCGGACACCGTTTCGGACCACTCGATCTTGTCTGCCGGGATGCCCAGCTTGGCGGCGATCAGCTTGCCCATTTCAACGTCGAAGCCCACAGGCTTGCCGTCCAGGCCAACCTGGCCGAAGAGCGGCTGGTCATACTTGGTGCCGATCTTGATGGTGCCGGCGGAGGAGAGTTTTTCCATGGTGGTGCCGGCAGCGAACGTGGGCTTCGCCACCGGGCTGGGGTTGCTGGAGGATCCGGCGTCACCACCGCCGCAGGCGCTGAGGGACAGTGCGAGGGCAGCGGTAGCCGCCACAACAAATGACTTCCGCCGGGTCAAAAATGCCTTCATGACATTCCTTTCATTGGTGGCCGTGGGTCACGGCCTGGGTGCGAACTGGGAGTGTTTGTTCGTAGGTGTTTCAGTGCGTCAGGAGCTTGGAGAGGAAATCCTTGGCACGCTCGCTCTTGGTATTGGTGAAGAACTCTTCAGGCGTGGCGTCCTCAACGATCTGGCCGTCGGCCATAAAGACCACGCGGTCTGCGGCCTTGCGGGCGAAGCCCATTTCGTGGGTGACCACGATCATGGTCATGCCCTCCTTGGCGAGCTGGACCATGACATCCAGGACCTCGTTGATCATTTCGGGGTCCAGCGCCGAGGTGGGTTCGTCGAACAGCATGACCTTGGGCTTCATGGCCAGGGCGCGGGCAATGGCGACGCGCTGCTGCTGGCCACCGGACAGCTGCGCGGGCAGCTTCGGAGCCTGGTGGCCGACGCCCACGCGTTCAAGCAGCGCCATGGCGTCCTTGTCCGCGGCGGCCTTCGCAACACCCTTGACCTTGATGGGGCCGAGCGTGACGTTTTCGAGGATGGTTTTGTGCGCGAAGAGATTGAACGACTGGAAGACCATTCCGACGTCGGCGCGGAGCTGGGCGAGTTCCTTGCCTTCCTCGGGGAGGACCTTTCCGTCGATGCTGATGGTGCCGCCTTCGATGGTTTCAAGACGGTTGATGGCGCGGCACAAGGTGGACTTACCGGAGCCCGAAGGCCCGATGACCACAACAACCTCGCCCTTGCGGACCTGCAGATTGATGTCCTTCAAAACGTGCAGCTGGCCGTAATGCTTGTTTACGGCGTTCAGGGAGACGAGGGCATCGCCGGGCACATGAGTAGTCATAGGAAGAATCTAGCGAACAACGGCACCTTATGACGGGAATCACCCCAGGTTCCTGCGGATCGTGATTCAAGAGATACCTCCCACCGGCAGGTTAGCCTAGGGGAATGAGCATCAGTGCAGATCCGGCCAAAAACATCCAGCCGCGCCGTAAGGGGCCCCTTGAGCTTCGCCGCAAGCAGGCGGCGGTGGAAATGTCCGACCAGCATCTGCTTGATACCAAGGGGCCCGGGCAGTTTGTGCACACCGATCCGTGGCGCGTCATGAGGATCCAAAGCGAGTTCGTGGAGGGTTTCGGAGCCTTGGCAGACCTCGGCCCGGCCGTGAGCGTCTTCGGATCCGCCCGGACAAAACCCGGCAGCCACTATTACGAGATGGGCGTGGAGGTGGGCCGGAAGCTGGCCGAAGCCGGTGTCGCCGTTATCACCGGGGGCGGACCTGGTTCGATGGAAGCGGCCAACCGCGGCACCGTTGAAGGCAACGGGGTGTCCGTGGGACTGGGCATCGAGCTTCCGTTCGAGCAGGGGCTGAACCAGTGGGTGGACCTGGGCATCAACTTCCGGTACTTTTTCGCCCGCAAGACCATGTTCGTGAAATATGCCCAGGGATTCATCGTCCTGCCCGGCGGCCTTGGCACCCTGGACGAACTGTTTGAAGCCATGGTCCTGGTGCAGACGCGCAAGGTGACCTCGTTCCCCATCGTGCTGCTTGGCGTGGACTTCTGGGGTCCCATGATTGAGTGGATCAAGGGAACCCTGGTGGCAGAAGGCATGGTCTCGGCAAAGGACCTGGACCTGATCCAGGTGGTGGATGATCCGGCTGAAGCAGTGAACCGCGTGCTGGGCGTGGGAATTACCCCTTCACTGAACGGCGAACAGCGGCCGGAGTAACCACAGCCGCCAGGTCTGGCACGATGGGGTTGTGAGCTTTTTCCTGGTCTTCCTTGCCGTGCTGCTGATCGGCGCCGTCATCTGGACAAGCGTGGGGGGCCGGGCTCGAAAGCAGGGCGGCCGCCAGCTGCCGGCCGTTCTGGTTGGCGGCCTGGAGGAGCCGCCGGCCAACTTGCCGCCGGTCCTTCTGCCCGCCAATGCCGCGCCCCAGGACGTGGACAGCGTCCGTTTCTCCCTGGGCCTGCGGGGCTACCGGATGGACCAGGTGGACCAGGTGCTTGACGAACTGCGGGACCAGCTGGCGGCCAGCCGGAATGAAGTGGAAACGTTGAAGGCGCGGCTGGCGGAGGTAGACCGACAGATCCCCGCCGCGGGGACCGGGACGCTGGAGGCCTTGCCGCGAGCAGCAGGCCCTGGAGCACCCGAGTCCGGCACTCCTGTTACCGGCACACGTGAACCCGCTGCAGGGCAGCCGTCAGCAGGGCAGCCGTCAGCAGGGCAGCCGGCCGCAGGGGAGGGCCAAGCTTGAGTACTGCCACCGGCCGCCAAACGGGACTCTCGGCGTCGGTCCACTCGTTGGCGCTCCGCTACCGCGCGGCCGTCCGGCGCTGGCCCTGGTGGCTGCAGGTCACTGCCATCTATGTCATGGCCCGGCTCGTCAGTGCCGGCATCTTTATGGCAGCGGCCCTGCATCAGGGACCCAACCCCTGGTTTGCACCGAAGCCTGACTACTGGAATTTCATCAACATCTGGGACGCGCGGTGGTACGCCAGGGTCATCGAGGGCGGCTACCCCGCCACCCTTCCCGTGGACGCCGCAGGCAACGTGCAGGAGAACACTTGGGCGTTTTATCCCCTGTACCCGTCCCTGGCCGGCGGGCTGGGCAGCCTCACGGGGTTGAGCCCCGCCGCCTCGCTGACCGTTATCGCGATGTTGTCCGGCCTGGGCGCCGCGCTGGTGGTCTACATGCTGTTCCGGCATCTGGCGTCCCACGGGACGTCATTGTGGGGGGTGGCCTTCTTCGCCACGTTCCCTGTGTCAGCCGTGCTCCAGGTCCCCTACGGCGAGCCGCTGTCGCTGCTGCTGCTCGCCGGTGCTCTGCTGCTGGTGATCCGGCGGGAGTACCTGTGGGCCATCCCGGTGGTGGTACTGCTGTGCCTTTCCCGCCCGCTGGGAGTTCCCTTCGCTGCGGCGCTGGGCATCCTGTTGATCTTCCGCCTTGTCCAGCGCCTCCGGCACAGCGAAACGGCAGGGCATACAACGCCGGACCTCGTGGCCCTCACCACCCTGACCGCGGCGGCAGGCGCCTCGGCGCTGGCCTGGCCCGCCGCTGCCTGGGCTGCCACCGGGGACATCCAGGCCTATACCAAGACCGAAACCGTGTGGCGGGGCCACGACCTGGTTCCTTTCAAGCCTTGGTTCGATACCGGAGTGGACCTCTTCGGTCCCGTGCTGGGCATCCTGGCGCCGTTCGTTTTTGTTGCCCTCTTCGCCGCCATGCTGTACCTGCCCCCGGTGGTCCGTCTCGGCGTCGAACTCCGGCTGTGGTGCGCCTGCTACATGGGGTACCTGGTCACGTTCCTCCACCCGCAGACCAGTACTTTCCGGATGCTGCTTCCGCTTTTTCCCTTGGCGCTGGGGGCCGCGTTGCTGTCCCGGTCCAAGGCTTACCGGGGGACCGTTGTGGTGATGTTCGTGCTGCTGCAGATCGTGTGGATCGTGTGGCTGTGGGCCTGGGCCCAACTGCCGGGCGGAGGCGATTATCCGCCGTAGGATTTTCGACTTCTTTGCAGGTCAGGGTGCAAATTGCGCCCTGCCGGAAATGTCCATCGATTAGCTACGCGCGGGTAATTCCGCGATAATGGTAGGTAAGCAAGGACAAAAAGCATTTCAGAATACGCGCGGCCCTGGCGGTGTCCACCCACTCCGTCATGGCAGCTTGATCTACATGCGGACACAGCCCGCCCGGGCTGATCAGTCCTGGGACTAAATGGAGGGGAATTCCTCATGGCGGCTATGAAACCACGCACCGGCGACGGCCCAATGGAAGTCACCAAGGAGGGCCGCAGCCTGATCATGCGCGTCCCGCTCGAAGGCGGCGGGCGCCTGGTGGTCGAACTGAATGCTGCCGAAGCGGCCAACCTTAGGGAATGCCTGGTCGGCGTTACGGAATAATCATGCGGACAGGATCCGCAGCCTCGAAAGGCTGCGGATCCTGTCTTATTTTTTGACTGCTACCAGCAGGCCGTCGCCGGTGGGAAGCATGGCTGAAGCCAGCCGGTCGTCGTCGCGGATGCTTTTGCCCACCTGGCGCAGGACCACTGTGGTTGCTTCGCGGCCGGCAGGATTGGCCACCTTGTCCTTGTCCAGGGCGTCGTTGATGACCAGCAGCCCGGCGGGCTTCAGGAGCCGGATGGCCTGCTCCACGTAGCCGGGCAGGCCGGGTTTGTCTGCGTCGATGAAAACGAGGTCGTACGCGCTGTCCGTGAGCCGCGGCAGCACGTCGCCCGCGCGTCCGGAGATGGTGCGCGTCCGGTTGGCCGGACTGCCTGCCTCGGAAAAGGCTTCGCGGGCGGCCTTGAGGTGTTCGACGTCAACATCGATGGTGGTCAGGACAGCCTGCGGACCGAGGCCCCGGAGCAGGCAGACGCCCGAAACCCCGGCTCCGGTTCCAATTTCGACGGCGGTCTGGGCTTTGGAGGCCGCTGCCAGTACGGTGAGGACGGCTCCCACGCCGGGCCCGATGGGGGTCACGCCGAGTTCGAAGGAGCGCTCCCGGGCCCGAAGCATGACCTCATCCTCAGCGGGCAGATCTTCTGCATAGGACCAGCTGGTGGACTTGTCGGCGCTCATGGATGTTCGCTTTCTGGGCGGCAGGGGGGAGTATCCTCTACAGCCTACTGTGTCCGGTGCCGGCAACCGGGAAGGCGGGCTGTTGCGCCCACGGCTGAAGTTTTCCGGCAGTCAGGAAATTCCCAGCGAAGTTTGAAATGATTATTATCCGCTCATCCATAGGGTGGTCGGCGCCGAATCAGAGATGTCAACAGTATCCGGGCGTTAGCATTCCACGAGGGGAGTGGACGATGTCATCATCAGTTGTGGCACCTGTCCCTGCAGCACATCATGCCGAGGCTGAGTGGGTCCGTCCCACTTGGGAGGAAGTGGTGACCAACCACTCCGCCAAGGTGTACCGGCTGGCCTACCGCCTGACCGGAAACAAGTTCGACGCCGAAGACCTCACCCAGGAGGTTTTTGTCCGCGTCTTCCGCTCGCTGGAGAACTTCAAGCCCGGAACGCTGGACGGCTGGCTGCACCGCATCACCACCAACCTCTTCCTGGACCAGGCGCGCCGGAAAACCCGCATCCGCTTCGATGCCCTGGCCGAGGACGCCGAGTCGAGGATCCCCGGGCGTGAGCCGGGCCCGGAACAGAGCTTTGAGCTGAACAACCTCGACCTCGACGTCCAGGCGGCGCTTGAGGAACTCCCGCCGGACTTCCGTGCCGCCGTGGTGCTCTGCGACCTTGAAGGCTTGTCCTATGACGAGGTGGCGGAAGCCCTGGGCGTCAAGCTCGGTACAGTCCGCTCGCGGATCCACCGCGGCAGGACCATGCTCCGCGAGAAGCTCGCCCACCGCGATCCCCGTCCGCAGCAGTCCCGGCCCAAGCTGTCGCTGCCGCGCATCGCCGGCATCCTCTGAACGGCGCATGAGGCCCCAGTTTCCGCTCGGCCGCAGGCATCAGCGCACCGCCAGCCACATCCAGTCATGCCACGAATGCGCCTCCGTCCTGCGCCGGGAACGCCAGTACCTGGAGCGGCTGCGGGAAGCCCCCATACCGCCGGCAAGCGATGACCTGACCGCCCGGCTCCTCGCAAGGACCCAGGAGTTGGCGGCGCAGCCCCCGCTTCCCCACACCCACCGCCAGGCCCCCCGGGCAGCCGTCCGTATCCTGGCGATGTCTGCCGGCGGAACAGTGGCGGCGGCCGGCGTCCTCGCGGCCGGTGCCTTTG
>NZ_VHIJ01000041.1:0-196206 GCF_006680095.1 Pseudarthrobacter sp. B4EP4b
ACCTAACCCGCCCCCTCCTCCCCAACTAGGTAGCGCTAAGTGTCGTTTTGACCCTTCAAAACGACACTTAGCGCTACTCAGATGGGCAGGATGAGGGCGGGCTGTGGATAACTTCGGCAGCCGCACTTCAGGCCTGCCACGATGGGCGAATGAAGGTTCCAACCCGATTACCCGAACACCTGGCTTCCCTGCCGTTTACCCTCCAGGAAGCTGTCGACGCCGGGATCAGCCGACGTCGACTGCGTCACCAAGGCTTGCAGTGGCCAAGCAGGGGAGTCCGGGTGCCCCACGTTGGCGATGATGTCACCTTGGCTCCCCGGATCCGGCCCTTCACGTTGGTCACTGAGTTTGCTGCAGCTTCGCATGCGTCCGCTTTCCTCCTATGGGAGTTTCCCGGCTTTTTGCCAGGCAGCAGTGAGCCACTACTGCACATCTCGCGTCCTGACACGGTCTCCATCATGCGACGACCCGGCGTGAAGGGGCATCGCGGGCAGTTCTTCACTGACGAGGTAGTCAGCCATCACGGGTTGCTCATCACTTCGCGGAGTAGGACCTGGCTGGATTGCTCCCGCAAAATGAGCGTCGAAGAGCTGACCGTGGTGGCTGACCACTTGCTTCGCGTCCCGCGGCCCGACTTCGAAAGCCGGTCTGAGCCCTATGCAACACGGGAGGGCCTGGAGGACATGCTCGACCGGCACAAGGGGACGCCAGGAATCCGGAAGGCGCGTCTCGCCCTTGACCTGGCCCGCGTGGGGTCCGACTCCGCCCCTGAAACCAGGCTGCGGCTGGCGCTGGAGGACGCCGGCCTGCCCGAACCTCTCCTGAACGTGCCTACGGAGTTGCATGCCGGCGTCGTACGCCAACCCGACCTCAGTTATCCGGAACAAAAGGTCGCCGTGGAATACGACGGAGAGGGCCACTCGGAGACCGCGCAAATTGTCAGGGACATTGCCCGGGAAGAGGACTTCGTCCGGGCGGGCTGGATCCTCGTCAGGGTCTCCAAGCGCCACATGGAAAATGACGCCCGGCTCGCTGTCGCGAAGGTGCGGCGGACGCTGCTGTCCCGAGGGTGGTCACAGCACGACTGATCGAAACTAGGTAGCGCTAAGTGTCGTTATCAGGCCCCAAAACGACACTTAGCGCTACCTGGTTGGGTAGGGGGAGGCGGTCAGTCGAGGCGGCGCTGCCTGGTTTCGGGGGAGAAGAACGCCATCCAGAGAACAGCAAGGAGCACCAGGCCGCCGGCCAAGGCGAAGGACGTGGCCAGGCCCAGCTCAGGCCAGAAGTAATTGGCGAAGATCAGCGGACCGAAGCCCGCGCCCAGGCGGGAGAACGTGGACGCCCAGCCGAAACCAGTGCCGCGCAGCTCGGTGGGGTAGAGCTCGGAAACGTAGGCGTACAGGACCGGGATGGCCACCTGAACTACGAAGCCGAACACCAGCAGCCAGAACACCGCCGCAGTGGGGATGTCCACCACAATCGCCACAATCACCAGGGTCAGCGCGGACAGAGGTCCCGTGATGGCGAGAATCCATTTGCGGCCCACCCGCTCCACCAGCAGGGCCGCCACAACAACGCCCAACAGCCCCACCGCGGCCATGGATGCCGTGGTGACAAACGCCTTGTACTCGGCAAAGCCGGCGCCGATCAGGATCCGCGGCATCCATGTCAGCGACAGGTAGTAGACCAGCAGGATGGTGAAGAAGAGGGACCATGCCGCAGCTGTGATCTTCCAGTTGAACTGCCACACGAGGCGCAGCTGGTGCCAGGCGCTGCCGGCGGAAAGCCGGGGCACTTCCTTGGCGTCGGGCAGGCTGTAGGCACGCGGTTCGGCCCCCGTGGCTGCCACTAGTCCGTCGATGACCTTGGCTGCTTCCTCGCGCCGGCCCTTGCGGATCAGGAACAGCGGGGACTCGGGCACGCTCCGCCGGACCCAGAACACCAGCAGAGCAGGCAGCACCATCACCAGCATGGTCAGCCGCCAGTCACCGAACAGGCCCACCAGGCCGGCGGAGACGAAGCCGGCCAGGGCGGCACCCACCGGCCACCAGCCGTCCATGGCGGTGAGGACCTTGCCGCGCTGTTTGCGGGGAGTGAACTCACCCACCAGGGCATAGTCCACGGGAATGCAGCCGCCCAGACCGAACCCGGCCATGAACCGGAACACGCAGAACAAAATGAAGTCGGGGGAGAAAGCCCCCAGCACGGTGAAGAGGGAGAAGATCAGCAGGGTCGCCGTGAAGGCCTTCTTGCGCCCGATAGTGTCCGCGATGGTGCCCCAGACAAAGGCACCCAGGGCCATCCCGATCAGGTTGGCGGTTCCCACCCAGGCGACCTCACCCGGGGTCAGGGCCCAGTGCGTGGAGAGCAGCGGAATGAGGATGCCGTTGAGGGTCACATCCCAGGCGTCGAACATAAAACCAAGGCCGCCGATCACGAAAATCCTGCCCTGGACTTTCCATCGCCATGGCAGTTCCTGGACCACCTGTTCGCCGCTTGGCACAGTGGTGTAAGTATTCATCGCAGCCTCCTGAAAGAACTTTAGCCCGGCCCGCTGACGTTCACACTTCAGGCAGCACAGGGGGCAATCTGCACTTCGCGATAAACTGGCCGTATCCCCACCAACCGCGGCGTTGTTCCGCGAGATAAGACGGAGACATTTGTGAGCTTCACGCAGCATGAGCGCGTATCCATCGACCGAGTTCCGATCCGCCGGGCCCTCATCTCGGTTTACGACAAAACCGGTCTGGAGGAGCTCGCCCAGGGCCTGCATGCAGCGGGAGTGAAGCTTGTTTCCACCGGGTCCACGGCCAAGAAGATCGCTGCCGCCGGCATTCCCGTCCAGGAGGTCGAGGAAGTCACGGGTTCGCCTGAAATGCTCGATGGCCGCGTGAAGACGCTGCACCCGCGCGTGCACGGCGGCATCCTCGCGGACCGCCGTGTCCCGGCGCACATGGAAACGCTCACCAGCATGGAAATCGAGCCGTTCGACCTGGTGGTGGTGAACCTCTACCCGTTCGTCGAGACGGTGAAGTCCGGCGCTGCCCAGGACGACGTTGTGGAGCAGATCGACATCGGAGGCCCCGCCATGGTGCGCTCCGCAGCGAAGAACCATGCCGCCGTCGCCATTGTGGTGGACCCCACCTTCTACGGCCAGGTAGTCGCCGCTGCCGCTGAGGGCGGCTTTGACCTCAAGACCCGACGCCGGCTGGCCGCCAAGGCGTTCGCCCACACTGCCTCGTACGACAACGCCGTGGCCACCTGGACCGCGAGCCAGTACCTGGACGAAGACGGCGACGGGGTCATCGACTGGCCTGCCTACGCCGGCCTTTCGCTGGAACGCTCCGAGGTGCTGCGCTACGGCGAGAACCCGCACCAGCAGGCGGCGCTCTACGTTGACAAGGCCGCCCCGGCAGGCATCGCGCAGGCTGACCAGCTGCACGGCAAGGCCATGAGTTACAACAACTTCGTGGACGCCGATGCAGCCCTCCGCGCCGCTTACGACTTCAGCGAGCCCGCGGTCGCCATCATCAAGCACGCAAACCCGTGCGGTGTAGCTGTCGGAGCGGAAGACGCAGCGGACCCCATCGCTGATGCCCACGCCAAGGCCCACGCCTGCGATCCCGTTTCCGCGTTCGGTGGGGTCATCGCCGCAAACCGAACCGTGACCGCGGGCATGGCCAACACGGTCAAGGACATCTTCACGGAGGTTGTCATCGCGCCGGGCTTCGAGCCGGAAGCAGTGGAAATCCTGTCCAAGAAGAAGAACATCCGGCTGCTCGCCCTGCCGGAAGGCTACGGCCGGTACCCCTCGGAGATCCGCCAGGTTTCCGGCGGCGTCCTGGTCCAGGTCAGCGACAAAGTTGATGCCGACGGCGACAACCCCGCCAACTGGACCCTTGCCGCCGGTGCGGCCGCGGACGACAAGACGCTCGCGGACCTCGCCTTCGCCTGGACTGCCTGCCGGGCCGCCAAGTCCAACGCCATCCTGCTGGCCCAGAACGGCGCTGCCGTGGGCATCGGAATGGGACAGGTCAACCGCCTGGACTCGTGCCGCCTGGCCGTTGAGCGGGCCAACACCCTCGGCGTGGAGGTTCAGTCCGACGTCGAAGGCGCCGGCGGTGCCTCAAACGCCAGCGGTTCCGGCGCACCCCAGCGGGCCCATGGTGCTGTGGCGGCATCCGACGCGTTCTTCCCGTTCGCTGACGGCCTGCAGATCCTGATCGACGCCGGCGTCCGCGCCGTGGTCCAGCCCGGCGGTTCAGTCCGCGACGAAGAAGTCATCGCCGCAGCCAACGCGGCCGGCATCACCATGTACTTCACCGGTGCGCGCCACTTCTTCCACTAGAACGCACCGATTGCTCCACAGTCGCCGGTTTCGGGTTTCGAAACGGCAACTGTGGAGCAATCAATGAAGGCGTAACGAACAACGGCGCCTGTCCCTTTGAGGGGGACAGGCGCCGTCGTTGTTTGTTGGCTTAGTCGTCGCTGGCTGGAGGCGGGCCGGGCTTCGGAAGCCGGGCCTCCCGGGGCTTGGCTTCCGCCATCCGCTCCTCCGTCCAGTACTCGAGGATCTCCTCGCGGGTCTGGTTCAGGTCGCTGCCGCTGACGCCATCCTCGTTGGGAGGATCCTTAGGAGGCTGCTGCACTGTTGTAAGCCTGCTGGATGACCGAACCCCAGTAGGGGCCGTACATCACTGCCGAACGGTCGTAGCCGTAGCTGTTGATGGAGTTCTGGGTGCCGGTGGAGCTGGTGCCGATGAACCACGGGCCGCCGGAGGAGCCGCCGGTCATGTCGCACGGAATGCCCTGGGTGTTGAACTGGGGGTTGAAGGGATCGTTGGAAGCGCGCCCGGTGCAGCTCTTGAGGGTCTCGCCGTTGAAGGGCGAGGCGGCCGGGTAGCCGAAGGACTTGTAGGTCAGGCCCCGTGCCTGGTTGAAGGCGACTCCGGAAGCGCCAACGACGTCAGCCAAATACTGTCCGCTGCCGTTCCGGCTTACCACTGCAAACCCTGTGTCGTAGGTCATGTCCCCGCTGCCGCTCCACTGGGTGGGCGCAATCAGGGAGGTGGCCGCCCACTTGCCGTACGGGGCGGCCCCGTTCTGGTAGGCAGGAACGAACACGAAGTTCGTGGCGAACGCTCCCGGTCCCTCATTCACGCAGTGGCCGGCGGTTGAAACCGTGCTCTTGTTCTGCGCCGATACGGAGTTGCCCGAGCACACGTAGTTGGCGCCGCCGAGGGTGAAGAAGACCTTGCCGATGTGCTTCACCGGGGTTTCACTTTGCGCGAGGGGCTGCTGCTGCTTGGCCCGGGTGGCCTTCACTTCGGCGCTCTTGCCCTTTTCCACCAGCAGCGGGCTCGAACGGTTGCCCCGCTCCAGGGCCTTGCCTGCCAGGACGTCCCCGGGGGTGGCTGTCAGCATGCGTTCTGCCGTCCAGTAATCCGCTGCGCCGGCATTTTCGACAGCCGCACGGGTCACGGAGGGATTCTTTTTGTCCTCGGAAGCGGCCGGTGCAGCGGAGGCTCCGCCGGCCGCAGAGAGTGCCAGAACGGCTGCGGCTGAGAAGCTGAGAAGGCCGGTAGCCAGAGACCTGGTGCGTGTCATTGGTGTCCTGTCATAACGGGGAGGGGCCATGGGGAGGGCCGGAAGTGACGCTCCGAACTTATCGAGATATGACAGTTTTGTAAATAGGAGTGACGTATCATGTAGGGGTCACGCGGGCGCTTCACCCCCAACCCGGGCAGGAAGCACGACGGCGGGCTGACGCACCTGGGCGGGCGACGCCGTCGGCCGTTCTCCATCGCTGTAATCCTCCTCACCGCCGGGGTAACCCTAGGGCGCCGGTAGGGTTCAAAGCCGTGCACTCGGGTAAGTTGTAGATGATAACCAAGCCGACCCACAGGGAGACGCCCGCGCATGTCCAAGATTATCTACACCCACACCGACGAAGCGCCGATGCTGGCTACCTATTCGTTCCTGCCCATCATCGAGGCCTTCGCCTCGACAGCAGGTGTGGAGGTGGAGACCCGCGACATTTCGCTCGCTGGCCGCATCATCGCCGTCTTCGGTGACTACCTGACCCCCGAGCAGCAGATCGGTGACGCCCTTGCTGAACTCGGTGAGCTGGCGAAGACGCCGGAAGCCAACATCATCAAGCTGCCCAACATCAGCGCCTCCATCCCGCAGCTCAAGGCGGCCATTGCAGAGCTGCAGGCCCAGGGCTACGCGCTGCCCGACTACCCGGACAACCCCTCCTCGGACGAGGAAACGGCCATCCGCTCGCGCTACGACAAGATCAAGGGTTCCGCCGTGAACCCTGTACTGCGTGAGGGCAACTCGGACCGCCGCGCACCCCTGTCCGTGAAGAACTACGCCCGCCAGAACCCGCACTCCATGGGCGCCTGGACCCCGGAGTCCAAGACCAACGTGGCCACCATGGACAAGGATGACTTCCGCTCGAACGAGAAGTCCGTGGTCATCGAGTCCGAGGGCACCATCGCCATCCAGCTGGTCCGCGAAGACGGCTCCGTGAAGGTCCTGAAGAAGGCCTTCCCGGTTTTGGCCGGCGAGGTCATTGACGGCACCGTGATGCGCGCCGCCGCCCTGGACGAATTCCTGCAGGCCCAGGTGGCCCGCGCCAAGGAAGAGGGCGTGCTGTTCTCCGCCCACCTGAAGGCCACCATGATGAAGGTTTCGGACCCCATCATCTTCGGCCACGTGGTCAAGGCCTACTTCTCTGAACTGTTTGAGACCTACGGCAAGCAGCTCTCCGCCGCCGGCATCAGCCCCAACAACGGCCTGGCCGCCATCCTCAGCAGCCTCGAGGACCTGCCGGAGGACGTCCGCGAAGGCGTGCAGTCCCTGATCAAGAAGGGCCTCGACGACGGTCCTGCCCTGGCCATGGTGGATTCCGACAAGGGCATCACCACGCTGAACGTCCCCTCCGACGTGATTGTGGACGCGTCCATGCCCGCCATGATCCGCAGCTCCGGCCACATGTGGGGCCCGGACGGCAAGGAAGCTGACACACTGGCAGTGCTGCCGGACAGCTCCTACGCCGGCATCTACCAGGTGGTCATCGATGATTGCCGCGCCAACGGCGCCTACGACCCCACCACCATGGGCACCGTCCCGAACGTGGGCCTCATGGCACAGGCCGCCGAGGAATACGGCAGCCACGACAAGACGTTCGAAATCCAGGAAGCCGGCACGGTGCAGATCGTGGACGGCTCCGGGAACGTTTTGATCGAACACGAGGTCTCCGTTGGTGACATCTGGCGTGCATGCCAGACCAAGGACCTGCCCATCCGGGACTGGGTCAAGCTGGCCGTCACCCGCGCCCGCGCCTCCCAGACCCCGGCGGTGTTCTGGCTGGACGAGGAACGCGCCCACGACGCCAACCTCATCACCAAGGTCAACGAGTACCTCAAGGACCACGACACCGAGGGCCTGGACATCCGCATCATGTCCCCGGTCAAGGCCATCGAGTTCACCCTGGAGCGCATCCGCAAGGGCGAGGACACCATCTCGGTATCCGGCAACGTCCTGCGAGACTACCTCACGGACCTGTTCCCCATCCTGGAGCTGGGCACCAGCGCCAAGATGCTGTCCGTGGTTCCGCTGATGAACGGCGGCGGGCTCTTCGAAACCGGCGCCGGCGGATCCGCCCCGAAGCACGTCCAGCAGCTGCTCAAGGAAAACCACCTCCGCTGGGACAGCCTGGGTGAATTCCTGGCCCTGGCCGTCAGCTTCGAGCACCTGGCCACCACCACGGGCAACGCCCGCGCCCAGGTCCTGGCTGACACCCTGGACCGCGCCACCGGCACTTTCCTGCTGGAGAACAAGTCCCCGAGCCGCCGTGCCGGTGAACTGGACAACCGCGGCAGCCACTACTACCTGGCCCGCTACTGGGCCGAAGAGCTGGCCAAGCAGACGGACGACGCCGAGCTGGCCGCCTCGTTCAGCTCCATCGCCGGTGAGCTTTCCTCCAAGGAGGAGACGATTGTGGGCGAGCTGGCCGAGGTCCAGGGCTCACCCGTGGACATCGGAGGCTACTACCGCCCGGAGGACGCGAAGGCTTCCTCCGTAATGCGTCCGTCAGCCACGCTGAACAAGGTCCTCTCCACCCTGAGCTAGGGGCAGGGCTACCCAGCTCCGAGCAGGCAACGCCAAGAGGCGGTGTCCCGGATATCCGGGGCACCGCCTCTTGTCTGTGGCTTGGCTTGTCGTGTGGCTGGGACCTTCGCGGGGCGCAGCAGCCGGCCCGCCGTCGTCGTGCGCTTTGATGGCGGCGCCGTCCTAGTCCTTGCCCTTGCCCCCGTTGCCCTTCTTGTCGTCGCCGCCACCGTCCTCTTTACCGGTGGCCGGAGCTGGTGCGGGGGCCGGCGTCTGGGTGGCTGCCTCCTTTTGTGCGGCTTCCCGGGAGGCCTGGGCGGCAGCCGCCTCCTCAGCGACGCGCGCCTCTTCCGCTTGCTTGGCAGCCAACGACTCGTTAAGGTCGGCACGGACGGCCGCGGCGATGGTGGTGATGGTCTGCTGCCGGTCCTTCGAAACCTGCCCCTTGCTTTGGGCGGCGGCCAGGTCAGCCTCGAGGTTCTCCAGCGCTTTCAGTGCCGCAGCGGGATCGTTCCGGGAGGAGGCCTCGCTTACTTCGAGGACCCGCGCCTGGAGTTGTCGTGCCGCGCTCGGCTGCAGGCTTGTGTCGGTAGTGCCGCAGCCGGCCAGCAGGCCGGAGGTCAGCACAGCCGCCGTCACCGTTATGGCCAGCGAGGGGCGCCATGTGGCATTTAACCTCATGGTTCCACGCTCTTCTGGAGCTCCTCCAAGTGGTCGCCCAGGACGCCGGTCACGGTTGGGTAAGGCACGACGTCGGGCGTGGACTGGGCGTTCAGGCTCACCAGCACGGCCGCTGCAGCTGCTGCCAGCACCAGGATCCCCAGAACCACGGCCAGCCAGATCCTCCTGCTACGCGACGCGCCGGATGGCTTCTTTCCATGCTGTTTGCCCTTTGCCCCTGGTTCGGGTGCCACCGGAGAGGCTTCGTTTGCAGGTTCCGCTGCTTCCCGGAGTTCATCCAGCGACTCTTCAGCAGTGATGGACGGAGGGTGGAACGGCATGGCCGGCAGGACCCGGGTGGTTTCCGGAACGAGTTCCCCGGGTGTGGACGCGGGCGAAACCAGAGCCTGCCGGAGGGCAGTCTCAATGTCCGCAGCGGCGGGACGTTCCAGCGGCTCGATGGCTGTCATGGAGCGGATTAGATCAGCCCATTCTGTCGGCAAATCCTCGGGAATCTCCGGTGCGCGGTGCAGGCGCGCCACCGCCGACTCCACGGCGCCACCGGGGTATTCGACGGTGCCCTTGATGCACTCAAGCAGCACCAGTCCCAGGGAATAGATGTCCGAGGCGGGGGAGAGGGGCTGGCCAAGGGCCTGCTCCGGGCTGAGGTAAGCGGCCGTGCCCACCATGGTTCCCGTAGCGGTCAGCCGGGTTGCGTCCGCGATCCTGGCGATGCCGAAGTCCGTGAGTTTGGGTCGCAGGGGCTCGCCGGGGCGGATCTGTACCAGCAGGATGTTGGCGGGCTTGATGTCGCGGTGGATGATTCCCAGGCCGTGAACATACGCCAGGGCGTCCGCGATGCCGGCCCCGATGACCGAGAGTTCCTCGAGGGGGACACGGCTGTGCCGGATCCTGGTCCGCAGATCCTGGCCCTCCACCAGTTCCATCGTGAGGAAGGGCCTGGGCTCATCTGGTATGCGGTCGTCGATGCCGGCATCGAAGAGTGTCACCAGGCCGGGGTGGTTGAGCGTCGCGAGAAGCTGGATTTCCGCTTCCTGGCGTTTCAGCTCGTCGGCGTCTGGCGCTTGCGGGGCGAAGAGCTTGAGGGCAACATCGCGGCCCAGGTTCTCGTCCCGGGCGCAGTAGACCGATGACATTCCGCCGCGGCCAATGACCTCACCCAACCGATAACGTCCGCCGACCACTTCATTCTTGATGGAGCTAGGCGATTCCGCCACCATACCGTTCCTCCCGGTGCGCTGCGGCACTGTCCTACCTCAAATTATACGGGCGGTGGAGATAACGGAAGATTGGGCCCCGCACATCTGTTCTGTCACATGCCGGCGGCCCGCCGGCGAACCTCTAGCTTCCGCCGCCGGACCACCGGCCACAAGGACATGTGTGCTGATGACATGTTTGCGTGAATGTGAGTATTTGAGTCGTGTGCTTTTGCGGGGTCCTCCCTTCCCTCAGCCTGCTTGTTGCTGCCGCTTCAGGCGCATGGTGCAGGCACGGTCAACGAAGCGTTGGGCGCCTAGGAAACCTTGCGCTTGCGGAGGAGGACCAGGAGGCCGGCCACCAGCAGCAGCAGGGCCAGCGGGACGAGCGAAGCGTCCATTCCCGTGTTGGCCAGGCTTGTGCTGCCCTTTGCAGTGCCGCCCTGAGTCGCAGCGCCGCGGGCACTGGTGTCGACGCCGATGGCGCCGCTCACTGCGATGGAGCCTGCCGGTGCTGCCGAGAAGCCGCCGGTACCTGCGTCAGTCCCGTTGTCCCCTCCAGTGGTTCCGGTGGTTCCGGTGGTTCCGGTATTTCCGGTGTTGCCGCCGGTGCCGGGTGCGTTTGTACCCGGAGCGTTGGTACCGGGGTCAACGGTGCCGGTGCCTCCCGTGCTGCCATCGCCGGGGTTCTCTGTACCCGGAGTGCCAGTACCCGGGTTTTCGGTGCCGTTGCCGTCGCCGCCCAGACCGATGCCGAGGTCAATGCCGAGATCTACTCCGGTGCCGGTTCCGCCAGTGTTGCCTGCGCCGAGATCGACAACTGCGTCTACGACGGCGCCGAGGCCGCCGGTCGTGCCGTCGGTTCCGGTGTTGCCGAGGTTGAGGTCGACGACTGCGTCCACAGCGGTGCCGAGTCCGTCGGTACCGCCGGAGTTACCCGTGCCGAGATCGACCGCTGCGTCTACGACGGCGCCGAGGCCGCCCGTCGTGCCGTCGGTTCCGGTGTTGCCGAGGTTGAGGTCGACGACTGCGTCTACGACGGTGCCGAGTCCGTCGGTGGTGCCGGTTCCGGTGTTGCCGAGGTTGAGGTCCACGACTGCGTCTACGACGGTGCCGAGTCCATCAGTGGTGCCGGTTCCGGCGTTGCCGAGGTTGAGGTCGACGACTGCGTCTACGACGGCGGCGAGTCCGTCGGTACCGCCGGAGTTACCTGTGCCGAGATCGACCGCTGCGTCTACGACGGCGCCGAGTCCGTCAGTGGTGTCGGTTCCGGTGTTGCCGAGGTTGAGATCGACCGCTGCGTCTACGACGGCGCCGAGTCCGTCAGTGGTGCCGGTTCCGGTGTTGCCGAGGTTGAGATCGACCGCTGCGTCTACGACGGCGCCGAGTCCGTCAGTGGTGCCGGTTCCGGTGTTGCCGAGATTGAGGTCGACGGCTGCGTCTACGACGGCGCCGAGGCCGCCGGTGGTGCTGTCGGTTCCGGTGTTGCCGAGGTTGAGGTCGACGTTCGCGTCCACCGCGGCGCCGAGTCCATCGGTACCGCCGGAGTTACCTGCGCCGAGATCGACCGCTGCGTCTACGACGGCGCCGAGGCCGCCGGTGGTGCTGTCGCCTCCGAGGTCCACGACGGCTGCGGCGGCGAGGTCGGGGCTGGTGGTTTGCCCGGCCCCCGTGGTGCCTCCCAGGTCTACGGCTACGTCCGCTGCGGCGGCCAGGTCTGCCGCTGTCGTGGTGGTTCCGTTGGTGACGGTGTTACCGAGTCCGAGGTCCACGACGGCTGCTGCGACGACGTCGGGGCTGGTGGTACTTCCGCCGGTCCCTGTGCCGTTGCCCAGGTTGACTGCGGCATCCACTACGGCGGCGACGGCCGTTGAATCGGACGGCGTTGGACCACCCAGCAGGCCCAACGACGTCGAGTCAGCGGACGCCGCCGCCGAGATGAGGGCGGATGCGGATAGATCCGATCCGCTGGTCGTGTCCGCGGCGTTTGCCGCGGTGCAACCGAGGGCTAAAAGCCCGCCGGCAAAGAGGGTGCCAAGCATCCCCCTGCGAAGGTTGGAACTCATGATGATGTCTCCTGAGAAAGTTGAGTAAGGGTGCTTTCAGCAACCCGATTGGTCACGTTTCTGCCGCAAATGGGCAGGCGTGCCTCAACTAGTCAGGAGAAGAACCGGGGTCGAAGGACACCGGTGCAGGGGCATGTTCAGGGGTCTCACCGACGCAAATGGCACCGGGAAGGGAAAAATCAAAGGTTAAGGGGTTCAGGAATGCAGCCGAACCGGGGGAACCGCTGGATGCCGATCCGCTTCCTGTGCCGGAGCCAGGGGCCGCAGGAGCCTGGGCAGGCGCGGGGGAAGGATCGACCGTTCCGGGCAGGTCATCGCTGGAGTCGGATGCACCGATCATTGCCCGAAGGGGCGCCGAAGCTTCTGCCAGGGATACGGCACCATCAGGGTTTGCGGCGGTATCCGGAGCAGCAACAACGGAGGATTCCGCAGGTGCCGCCGTCTCCGCCGTCGACTGTTCTGCGGTGGACGCTTCCGTAAGGACCATGGCGGCAGTCGCTGGAACTTCCTCCTCAACCGCCGCGACAGGCAGTTCGGGAAGCTCAACTGGCAGCGGCGCCGTGCCGGTCACCAAATCGTCAACAGGCTCCAGGACGGGTTCGAGCACGGGAAGAGTCCCAGCCACTGGTGGAACAACAGCCTCCACGACTGCTGCCGTTACTCCGTCCGCAACCTGAGCGATTGGAGCAGCGACAGACGTGACGGCGGCGGCGGGAACCACTTGGTTTACCACCGGGACTGCCGAAACGATATTGTCCGCGAGGCCCGAAACCTGGCCGACCACCGGCTGCAGCAGGCCTACAGGGGGCGCAGCCGCAGGAGATGGGGCAGGAGCAGTGTGGGCAGGAGCTTTTGGTGCGGGCCCAGCCAGCTTGTCCGTAACCGAAGACACGGAGCTTGTGACGCCGCCAAGCAACGACGATGTGTCCGAGAGTGTATCGGCGGAAGCTGCCGAGGATGAAAAAGTTAACCAGGTAAGGGTCGCAGCCCCCGCGAGAAGTACAGGCCGAAGGGCACGCCATGGAGAAACAGCGTTAGCCATGCGTACCACCCCCAGTACCCGGTGCATTCGACGATGCCTACAGCCTAAGACTGGATGTTGCGGGAAGTCTAGGGTCTTCTAAAACAATTCGACAAAAGTGGAAACTTTTGTATCAGGCCAATGACAACACGGCTTGTGTCCGTCATTGCTATGACGGATTGCGGAAGCTCCTAATGGCTGTCATTCGGGTAGCTGACCCCCAGTTGGGCCCGCACCCCGTCGAAAAGCCGCATCGTGTTCAAAGAGTCATCCAGCGGCATCACTGGGCTTTCCGTTAGGCCCTGCTGGATGCACCGTGTCACTTCACGCAGCTCATAGGTGTATCCGCGGCCCACGACCTCAAAGGGTTCGATGCGGCGTTCTTCCCATCCGGATCCGACAACGAGTTCACGTGGATTATTAATTGACCCGATGCTTTGCAGGAAGCCTTTGCTTCCGGCGACGCTGGCCGTGCGTGGACCATGGGCGAGCAAGGAGGATGTTAGCTGCGCCTGCGCGCCGTGGTTGTATCCGAGTGTCATGGCGTTCTGGGCGTCGACACCGTCGTCATTGAGAAATCCCGTAGCACTGACCGTTTGCGGAAATCCAAGGGTGCCCAGTGCCCACAGCAGCGGATAGACGGAAAGGTCCAACAGCGCGCCGCCGCCGTCCTGCCTCGCCCATAGCCTGGCCGTGGGTGAATAAGGAGCGGGGAAACCGAGATCAGCTGTGACCCAGTGGATGTCACCGAGTTCTCCGGAAGCGGCGATCTCGAAAGCCCTCTGCATGCTGGGCAGGAAACGGCTCCAGACTGCCTCCATCAGGAAGAGCTGGCGGCTCCTGGCGACGCCGATCAGTTCGGCCGCTTCCCGGGCGTTGATGGTGAAGGCCTTCTCGCAGAGAACGTGCTTGCCCGCATTGAGCGCGGCCAGGACGATCTCGTAATGCTGTGCGTGGGGCGTTGCCACGTAGACAACGTCCACCGCTTCATCGGCAAGCAGCCGCTGGTAGCCGGCGACACCGCCGTCGTCCCCATAGGCCTTCGTGAAGTCATAGGCCACGGCGAAGGCATCTGCTGTGTCTTGACCGCGGGAGCTGACGGCATAGAGCTCAGCGTCATTCAGCAAGGCCAGGTCTTGCGATACCGAACGAGCTATCCCTCCGGTCGCAATGATTCCCCAGCGCAGGGAAGCTCCCGTTGCGGATCGGGGGTCCTGGTCGGGTTGGCTGGACAGCCACGGTGTGGCAATGGGCGCGCTCATGGAGCAATCCTGTCACAGGCCGGCTGGAGCGTTGGGGAAGGCAGCGGTGGACAGCTGTGGTGGAGCTGTGAAGACCTCTTGACAGCGTTGTCACGGGAGAAGTAAGAATAGAAGACCAAGTGGGAAACCGTTTTCTTACTGGTTTTCCCGCTGGCAATCCCTACTCACCCGATCCGCACCCACTTAGGCATGTGGTCTGTTTGGCATGCCGGAAAAAAGGCCAATGACGTCCAAAAATAGAACTCGAACCTTTGCATCCTGCCTCGGCAATCTCCGGCGCGGGGCCGCAGTTGCTGCCTCTGCTTCAGCGTTTGCCCTCGCGGCGGGGCTGGCCGTGGCAGCGCCCGGGGTGGCCAGCCCGGCTCCCGCCGGAGGAGGTGTCATCAAAGCTGATGACTCGGCACCTACCGGCTGGGCCGCCGTCGGAAGCGGTACCAACGGCGGGGCCGGCGCGCCGGCGGAAAACCGCTATAAGGTGAGCACCCTGGCCGGGCTCAAGGCCGCACTGGGAAATCACGGGGAGCCCAAGGCGCCCAAGATCATTTACATCAGTGGCACCATCGACGGGAACCAGACCTCTGACGGCCGCATCCTGGGGGAGCAGGACTACGCGCCCGGGTACAACATCAATAAGTACATGTCCTGCTTCGGCCCGGAAGGGAAAGCATGGAGCGACCAGACGTTTGACTACTGCAAACAGCAGCGACAGTTGCGGCAGACCGGCAGCAACAACATGAAACGGCAGATCGAGGTGAGCCTGCCGAGCAACACCACCCTGATTGGGGTCGGCGCAGATTCGGGATTCGTGGGTACGAACATCGTGATCCTCAGTGCCACCAACGTAGTGGTGCGCAATCTCAGCGTGGAGGCCCCGGTGGACTTCTTCACCACCTGGTCACCGGATGATGGGGAGGGTGCCTGGAATTCGCGCTTTGACTCGGTCTCCTCCGTGACCTCGGATCACCTGTGGATAGACCATGTCCGTCTCACCGACGGCAGGTTCCCGGACAGTGAGGCCCCGATGGGTTTCCGCGGGAAGCGGGCCAACCGGCATGACGGCCTGCTGGACCTCAAGGACGGCACCGACTTCGTGACCATTTCCAACAGCAGGCTCTCCAACCACGACAAGACAATGCTGCTGGGATCAGGCGACGAACACGTGGACAAGGACGGTGGCAAACTTCGGGTCAGCTACATCGGGAACTACTTCGAGAACATTCAGCAGCGGGGACCGCGGGTGCGGTTTGGCCAGGTCCATGTGTTGAACAATTACTTCGCGGGAAGCACAGATCACCCGCAGTACCCCATGATCAGTGAGGCCCAAGGCGGCAACAGCTACTTCCTCGGCGCCGGCTACGAGTCCCGGATCTTCTCTGAGCGCAATGCCTTTGAATACACAGGCCCGGGCGCGGACCCGTCCATTATGGTGAGCAGCTATAACGGCCACCGTTTCAATGACGTCGAGTCCTGGTACAACGGAGCCGAAGCGGACCTGAACCAGGTGGCCCGGACGTCGTTCGAACAGAATCGGGCGGAGGCCCTCGCCGAAGCCGGGCTCACTGGGGAAGCCGCCCCGGACTGGACCGGCTGGGACTTCACCACGGACGTCGGCTGGAACCCTGCCGATGCCTACAGCTACAAGTCGTTCACCACTGCACAGGCGGTGAAGAACCACGCGCTCCGGTTCACAGGACCTGGCGTATTGACCGTCAAGCAGTAGGGCTGTAGTAAGCAGGCGCGGAAAAGCCCGGTCCCCGCGGTGGGGACCGGGCTTTCCGGGGACTGCTTACTTGGTGATCGGGCCGAGTACCGGATCGTCCACGTATGCCGTCTTCACGTTGGCAGAAGTAACGATGACGGGCTCCAGCAGATAGGCCGGAACGGTCTTGACGCCGTTTTTGTAGGAGTCCTTGTCGTTGACTTCAGGCGTCTTGCCGGCCTGGAGGTCTTTCACCATGGTGATGGCGTGCTCAACGAGCTTGCGGGTGTCCTTGTTGATGGTGGAGTACTGCTCGCCAGCCAAAATCGACTTGACAGACTCTTTCTCGGAGTCCTGACCCGTGATCACCGGGATCGGCTTGCCGGCGGCCTTGACGGACGTCAGGATTGCGCGGGCCAGGAGATCATTGGGTGACAGGACACCGTCCAGGTTTGCACTGGTGTAGCTGCCACTGATCAGTGTGTCAGCGCGGCGCTGGGCATTTTCGCCCTTCCAGGCCTGGGTTACGGCCTGCTCGAAGCTGGTCTGGCCGGACAGGACCTTGAGGGTGCCGTCGTCGATCTTCGGCTTCAGGACACTCATGGCACCGTCGAAGAAGACCTTTGCGTTGGCATCGTCAGGCGAACCTGCGAACAGTTCGATGTTGTAGGGGCCGGATGGCTTCTTGGCCTTCATGCCTTCCAGCAGCGCCTGGCCCTGGAGCACGCCCACCTTGAAGTTGTCGTAGGCCACGTAGTAGTCCACGTTCTCGGTGTTCAGCAGCAGGCGGTCGTAGGCGATGATGGTGGCGCCGGCATCCTTGGCCTGCTTCAGCTGGGTGCCGAGCTGGGTGCCGTCGACAGCGCCCACGATGAGGACCTTGGGGTTCTTGGTGATCATGGCGCTGATCTGGTTCTGCTGCTCGGAAACACCGGCATTGGCAAACTGGACATCAGCCTTGAATCCGGCATCTTTGAGGCCGTCATTAAACAGCTTTTCGGCGAGGACCCAGTTCTCACTGGTCTTCTGGGGAAGTGCGACGGCGATGTCGGCGCCCTGTTCGAATCCTCCTGCACCTTCTGTTCCGCCGCCCGAAGGAGCCTCCTGGCGGCCGCAGCCTGTCAGTGCCAGTGCTGCGATGGCAGCGACCGCTGCTGCCTTTCCTGCTTTACCCATCATTCGCATTGTTGGTTCTCTTTCTCTGTAGTGGTGTAACGCTATTCAGGCTGCACAACTCAGGCTTCCCTGGCGATGGCTTCCTTGGTGGAGGTTGTCTCATCGGGCTGGAGCGGGTTGCTGGGGCCGCCGGCGGCACGGCCGCCGCCGCCGACGTTCCTCATCAGCAGGCCGATGATCGACTTCTTGCCCTGGCTCTTGTTGTAGACGTCGAAGGCGACGGCGATCAGGAGCACCAGGCCCTTGATGATCTGGGTGAGGTCGGCGCCGATGCCCAGGAGTTGCAGGCCGTTGTTCAGGACTGCCATGACCAGGCCACCGATGATGGACCCGACCACGGTGCCCACGCCGCCGGTGACTGCGGCGCCGCCGATGAAGACGGCGGCGATGGCGTCAAGTTCCCAGCCCACGCCGTCGAACGGGCCTGATGCGGTGGAGCGGCCGACGAAGATCATGCCGGCCAGGCCGGCGAGGATGGACATGTTCATCATGACCAGGAAGTTGACCTTTTTGGACTGGACGCCGGAGAGTTCGGCGGCGTGGCGGTTGCCACCGACGGCGTAGACGTGGCGGCCCAGGATGGTGCGGGAGGCGATGAAGCCGTAGACCAGCACCATGACGGCGAGGATCAGGCCGGGGATGGGGAAAGAGGTTCCGGGACGGCCGGTGGCGAACAGGTAGGTGGCGTAGAGGATGGCACCGCAGATCAGGACCAGTTTCAGGGCGGTGACCCACATTTCGGGTACTTCGGCGCCGAGGGCCTTGGCGCGGGCGCGGGAGCGGAGCTCGCCCCACACCACGAACGCGGCGGCGGCGATGCCCAGCAGCAGGGTGAGGTTGTTGAATCCGGTGTTGGGGCCGACTTCGGGGAGGTACCCGGATCCGAGGTACTGGAAGTCGGAGGGGACCGGGATGGTGTTGGACTTGCCGACGAACTGGTTGAAGCCGCGGAACAGGAGCATGCCGGCCAGGGTAACGATGAAGGCAGGGATGCCCACGTAGGCTGTCCACCAGCCTTGCCAGGCGCCGATCACCGCGCCGAGGACCAGGCCCAGGAGTACGCCGGCGTACCAGGGGATGCCCCAGTCACGGATGGCCAGTGCCACGGTGACACCGACGAACGCGGCCACGGAACCGACGGAGAGGTCGATGTGGCCGGCGATGATCACCAGGACCATGCCGATGGCCAGGATCAGGATGTAGGAGTTGCCGTTAAAGAGGTTGATGACGTTGCCGGGGGTGAGGGTCCGGCCGTTGGTGGTGATCTGGAAGAAGATGATCAGTGCGACCAGGGCGAAGATCATGCCGAATTGGCGGGTGTTGCCGCCAAACAGCTTTTTGAGGGCGTTCATGGTGTCAGTCCTTGTGTCCGGAAGGTTCTGGGGAGCCAGAGGGTCAGGCGGCTTCGGCTTTGCGGGCGGAGGTCATCAGTTTCATCAGGCTTTCCTGGCTGGCCTCTTCTTTGGTCAGGACACCGGTGATGGCGCCTTCGAAGATCGTGTAGATACGGTCGGACAGGCCCAGGAGTTCGGGGAGCTCCGAGGAAATGACGATCACTCCCTTGCCTTGGTTGGCCAGCTGCTGGATGATGCCGTAGATCTCGTACTTGGCACCAACGTCAATGCCGCGGGTGGGTTCATCCAGGATCAGCAGGTCGGGGTCGGTGAACATCCACTTCGACAGGACCACCTTTTGCTGGTTCCCGCCCGAAAGTTTGGCGACGCCTTCCTCAACGGACGGGGTCTTGGTCCGGAGCGACTTGCGGTACTGCTCCGCCACCGTGAACTCCTGGTTCGGATCCACGACGTAGTTGTGGCTGATCTTCCGCAGGTTGGCTGCCACGGTGGTGGTTTTGATGTCGTCCAGCAGGTTCAGGCCCAGCGACTTGCGGTCCTCGGTGACGTAGCCCAACCCGGCATCGATGGCATGGCGGACGTTCTTAAGGACCACTTCCTTGCCGTCCTTATAGATATGCCCGTCGATGAAACGGCCATAGGACCGGCCGAACACGGACCGGGCCAGCTCGGTGCGTCCGGCGCCCATTAGCCCTGCGAAGCCCACGATCTCTCCGCGGCGGACAAAGAAGCTGGAGTTCTTGCAGACCAGCCGGTCCTGGACCTGCGGATGGCCCACAGTCCAGTTCTTGACCTCGAAGAAGACCTCGCCGATTTTCGGTGTGTGGTCCGGGAACCGGGATTCCAGCGTCCGGCCCACCATGCCCTTGATGATGCGGTCCTCGTCCACGCCGTCGGCTTTGACGTCCAGGGTCTCAATGGACTTGCCGTCTCGGATGATGGTGATGGAGTCGGCGATCTGCTCGATCTCGTTGAGCTTGTGGGAAATGATGATGCACGTGATGCCCTTGGCCTTCAGGCCGAGCATCAGGTCCAGCAGGTGCTGGGAATCGGATTCGTTCAGGGCGGCCGTGGGTTCATCGAGGATGAGGATCTTCACGGATTTGTTCAGTGCTTTGGCGATTTCCACCAGCTGCTGCTTGCCCACGCCGATTTCCTTGATAGGCGTGTCCGGATCGTCCCGCAGGCCCACGCGGGCCAGCAAGTCCAGGGAACGAAGCCGGGCTTCGGCCCAGTCAATGACCCCGCGCTTGGTGGGCTCGTTGCCCAGGAAGATGTTCTCCATGATGGAGAGCTCCGGGATCAGCGCCAGTTCCTGGTGGATGATCACAATGCCGGCGTGTTCGCTGGCCCGGATATCCCTGAATTGCTGGATCTGCCCCTGGTAGACGATGTCGCCGTCGTAACTGCCGTAGGGGTACACACCCGAGAGAACCTTCATCAGGGTGGACTTGCCGGCGCCGTTCTCGCCGCAGATGGCGTGGATCTCGCCGGCCTTGACGCGCAGGCTGACATTATCCAACGCTTTAACGCCGGGGAATTCCTTGGTGATGGACCGCATCTCCAGGATGATCGGGTCCTTCTGCGTGGTCTGGGACGTCATATTGCCCTAACCCTCCAATGCAATGACTTCTTTGTCCGGCCGGCAAAGCGCAGGGCCGTCTGATGAAAAAGTAAACTGGATCACGCCCGTTGTCGTCAAGTCTTTAACGCATATCGCGGGTAACGAAACGGTCTAGGTTTTACGGATTCCGGCGTGCTGGAAGACCAAAGCGGCCGCGCCCAATGCCTCGGCCCGGTCGCCGAGAGATGACATGGTGATGGTGGTGGTCTCGCCGATAACGGGGACGGCGTGCCGCACCAGCCCCCTCTTGATGGGATCCAGGAGAAGGTGGCCGAGGCCCGCCAGCGGCCCGCCAACCACGATCACCTCCGGGTTGATCAGGTTCGCGACATTGCCCAGCGCGCGGCCGACGGCAAGGCCCGCATCGTCCAGTACCCGGAGTGTCGCGGAGTCACGTGCCAAGGCCTTCCGGACGATGTCGGCAGGCGTCAAGGGCCGGTCTTCGCCGCGGCTCAAGAGTTCGATCATGGTTGTGGTTGATGCGATTGTTTCAAGGCAGCCCCGGTTTCCGCAGCGGCACACCAGGCCCTGCTCGTGGATGGTGGCATGGCCAATTTCGCCAGTGATTCCCACATTGCCGTAGTAGGGTGCGCCGTTGAGGATGAGGCCGGCCCCGATGCCGGATCCGATCTTCAAAAACAGCAGGTTGCTGACTCCGGTATGCTGGCCCCAGGTCACCTCTGACCAGGCCCCAAGATTGGCGTCGTTGTCAATAAACACGGGGATCTTGAGCCTGTCCTCCAGGTGCTGGAGGATGTTGATTCCCACCCACTCGGGCAGGATGGCCCCTTGCGCCACGGTACCGGTGCGCCGGTCTATGGGGCCGGGGATTCCGACGCCGGCACCCACCACCGCAGAGCGCGCGATGCCGCTGTCGCGCAGCAGTTTCCCGAGCAGGACCTCTGCCGCCTGGATGCCTTCCTCGGCCTGATGTCCGAGCGGCAGGGCGACGGATTCCTCCGCGATGACGTGATAGCTCAGCGAAGCCAGGACCACCCGCAGGTGCCTGCGGCCGAAGTCGATTCCCACGGCCACCGCACCGTTGCTGTTGAGCCGGACATTGAGCGCCCGGCGGCCCGAACTGGTGATGGGTTCGGTGGATGCCAAGCCGGAATCGAGCATGATTTTGACGATGTTGGAGACCGTTGCGGTGGATAGGCCGGTCTGCCGGGCCAGTTCTGCCTGCGTGGAAGGGCCCGCCATCAGCGTCTCGATGATGCGTTGCTGGTTCAGTTGCCTCAGGGCCGACTGGGAGCCGGGGTTTTTTGGCTTGCTCCTCGTTGAGCGCGTAGTTGCGGGCATGCTTAGAAGATTGCCCCATTCAGCCTGTTGTAGTCAAGAAGTTAACGCAATGAAGCGCTTCCGCCACAGCGGGCGTTCCGGGATGATCTGTCCCGGAAAAGGGGCGAAGCGGTGCAAATGGCCCCAGGAAGAGCTCCCAGGCACTGGTTAGTCTGGTGTCAGGCCTTCAACGGACAGGCTGCTCCAACGAGGGAAGGTGGCTGCGGTGTTGCTGGCACTCCTGCAGGCAAGCGCTGATGTGATGGATGCGGAAGCCAACTGTGCCGCCATCGATGCGGCCGCGGAAGCGGCTGCCGCTGCAGGAGCAGAAATCCTGTTGACGCCCGAACTCTTTCCCACAGGTTATGCTCCCCGCCGCGTGCGGGCAGAAGTGGACCCGGCTGGACTGCCGGAGCTTCACTCGAAGCTCGCCGGCATCGCCCGGCGTCACAGGATTGGCCTGGTGTACAGCCTTCCCCGGGTTACCGGGCAGGGGGAGTGGCACATCAGTGCAACCCTCCTTGATTCCGAGGGCACCAACCTGCTCACTTATGACAAGGTCCACCTCTTCGGCCCCGAGGAACGGGCTGCTTTCGGTCCCGCCGCCCAGCCTCCCACCGTCGTCAGTCTTAATGGCATCCCCACCTCCATGGTGATCTGCTACGACGTCGAATTCCCGGAGTCGGTCCGGGCCGCTGCAGTGGCGGGTGCCGAACTGCTCCTGGTTCCCACTGCGCTGGCCCACGGGTACGACGACGTCCCGCAGGTGCTGCTGCGCGCCCGGGCGCTGGAAAGCCAACTGACCATTGCCTACGCCAACCATTCCGGCGTGGAAGAGGGATGCAGATTCCTGGGTGGCAGTGTCATCGCCGGCCCCGACGGCTCACTGCTGGCTGCCGCGGGGGAAGAACCTCAGCTCATTTACGCAAAGGTGGACAAAGACGCTGCTGCCCGGGCCCGGAGTGACGTGCCCTACCTCGCCGAACGCAGGCCGGACCTCTACCGGTCCTGGGATTCCTGAGCGTTCCCGGCCAGCAGGACCTCGTCGTACTGCAGGGCAATCCACAGCTCCGCACGGGACTGGGCCAGGCCTAAGTCCAGATCCAGCAGTTCGGCAATGGCGTTGACCTGGCGGCGGACGCTGTTGCGGTGCAAACCCAGCTCCTTAGCCGTGGCGTCCCAGCTTCCGTTCGCAGCCAACCAGCATTTCAGGACGCGGAGCTGTCCGTCGCGGCGTTCCGGCTCCAACTCCAGCACCGGCGCCAGGAGCCTGGCCGCCAGCATGGTGCCGGCTTCCCGGCCGAGCAGCCCTGTGACGGACCAGGTCACCTCCTCGACGCGGGCGCTTTTGCCCGTCGCCGCCACCCGGGGCCGCAATGAGGAGGTGCGGCGGTAGGCCGCCGGCAGGCCGGACAGCTCCACTGGCTCACCCACCATCAGGCGCCATCCAAGCTGTTCCACCTCCGCAACCAGCTGGTCATCCACCTTCAGCCGCGTCACGGCCGCGAAGCCGTAGTCGGTCAGTTCCACCATCTTGCTGTCGAACAGCCGCCGCCACTGCAGCAGCTCCCGGACCGGCCCGTCGTCGGCTGCGGGGGCGTCCGCTGTCCGCATTCCCTGCACCACCCGCACCTGGCCGGAGCGCGTTCCCGCCACGCTTTGCGCCAACAGATCCTTCAGCCCGTTCAGCTGCCGCGTGTTGCCCCCGGCAAGTGTCTCCGGGTGCAGCAGCAGTGCGGTGGCGAGCTGGCTCGGGGCCAGTGACCCGCTGGTGCGCTGGCGGACCAGCAGTTCCAGGAGCCCGACGACGGACGAAACCACGCTGTTCTGGGCCGGGGTCAGCGGCTTGTCGGCGCCGAGGACGAGGCTGCCCAGGGTCGCGTCCTTGTTGCTCCTGAGGGGATGGCCGAACACCAGCGCCGAGCCGGGGGCATCAAACGCTTCTGTTTCCACCCGGGGTCCGCTTCCGGTCATGAGCTTCTTGAGAAGGGGCTGAAGTTGGGAAGGTTCGACGGCGGCACCCGCCCGGGCGCGTGCCCGGCCGTCCGCGCCAAACAAGACTGCCCACACGGGCACGCGCTGGGTCAGTGCCGCCAGCAGTTCATGCTCGGGCCGGGCAGAGAGGACCGCGCGCATCAGGTGCCGGTTGGTCTCCGCGAGCTGCCGGAAAACCCGCGCGTTTCCGGACTCCAGCAGTTTGGAGAACTCCAGTCCGAGTGCCGCGAACGGGACGCTGGCCGGGACCTCCACCAGAGTGAGTCCGTGCTGCCGGCAAGCGGCCAGCACGTGGTCCGGAACGCCGTCGTAATACGGCTGCAGGCCGAAGCCCAGCGCCGCCACCCCGGCGTCAACGAGCCGGCGGACATACTCCTGCGCCCGTGACGTGGCGTTGCGGATGTCCCTGCCTCCGCCGCCTTCCCCGTTCCCCTCACCGCGGAACGGCAGGCCCGCGGTGAGGACAAATTCACCGTCGAGCAGGTACGGGGTGGGGTCTTCCAACTCGCTCGGCTCCACCCAGCGCAGGGGAGCATGGCGGTTGCCGGCATCGTGGACCACCGCCACTTCCGGTGGAAGCGCATCGAGGAACTGGCCCAGCGTGACAGCGTCCAGCTGATCCGGGCTGCCGTCCATGGCTGGTGCATTACGTCTCATGGATGATCACTATAGGGCATTTTGCACTGCCTGAGATGCGGCTCACAGCCCTACTGTGAATGAGGGGAAACCAGTTCAGCAGCCAACGAAAAAGAACGGACGTCAACGATGACTGTGCCTACACTCTCCGGCCGGCCCCCGGCCGGGCCGGCCGCCCGTCCCGCTCTGGGCGCCCAGCTCCTGCGCCGCAAACCTATCGGGCAGATGGTCAGCGAGGCGGAAAGCGCCGGTGGCGGCCCCCGCCTGGTCCGCAGCTTCGGGGTCCTCCAACTCACCATGATCTCCGTGGGCGCCACCCTGGGCACGGGCATCCTGGTGATCCTGGGCGAATCCGTCCCCCTGGCCGGACCGGCCATCTGGATCTCCTTCGCGATCGCCGGCCTGGCCGCGCTCCTGTCCGCCGTGTCCTACGCCGAGATGGCTGGGCTGGTGCCCGTTGCCGGTTCCAGCTACTCCTACACGTACGCCACCATGGGCGAAGGAATGGCCTGGATCTGCGGCTGGTGCCTGGTGCTCGAGTATGCGGTGTCCGTCGCCGCAGTCGCCGTGGGCGCGGGGCAGTACGTGAACGAGGCCCTCGCAGTGTTCGGTGCCGTGCTTCCCGACGCCGTGTCGCAACCGCCGGGCGACGGCGGCGTGGTGAACATCCCAGCCATGGTCATCGTGGTGCTCGCCACTATCCTCCTGGTCCGGGGCGCTAAAGAGAGCGCCTGGATCAACACCTCGATCGTGGTGGTGAAGGTGGGCATCCTGCTGTTCTTCTGCGCCGTGGCCTTTACCGCTTTCAACGCCGGCAACTTCGAACCGCTGCTGCCTATGGGTGCCGCAGGTGTCTCGGCCGCTGCCTCCCGGGTGTTCTTCTCCTACATCGGCTTCGACGCAGCCTCCACGGCAGGTGAAGAAGCCCGCAACCCGAAGCGTGACCTGCCCCGGGCAATCATGCTGTCGATGATCATCGTCACCACCATTTATGTCCTGGTTGCCGTCGCCGCCATCGGGGCCCGGCCCTGGGGCTGGTTCGACGGGACAGAGGCGGCACTCGTGAAGATCCTCGAAGAGATCACTGGCCAGCCGTGGATCGCCCTGGTCTTCGCGGTGGGCGCCGTGCTCGCCATCGCCAGCATCGTGCTCACGGTCCTCTACGGGCAGACCCGCATCCTGCTGTCCATGGCCCGCGACGGGCTCATTCCCCAGGTCTTTGGCCGCGTTTCGCGGCGCACCGGCACCCCCGTGGCCGGCACGCTCCTGGTGGGAACCGCCGTCGCCCTCACCGCCGGACTGGTACCGCTGGGCGCCCTCGCGGATGCCACCAGCATCGGCACGCTCTTTGCCTTCGCCCTGGTGAACCTTGCCGTGATCTACCTCCGCCGCACCCGGCCCGAACTGGAGCGCACCTTCCGCGTGCCGTTCTTCCCGCTGACACCCATCCTGGGCGCCGCAATGTGCGCCTACCTGATGGCCAACCTCGGCGCTGACACCTGGGTGGTCTTCGCCCTCTGGATGCTGGTGGGTGTTGCAGCGTACTTTGGCTACGGGCGCCGCAACTCCAAGGTGGCGGCACTGAGCAACGAAGAATACCGCGAGCTGTCCGGACCGAAACTTTCACCTGAGCACACCCCCGAACCGACGAAGGCAGAACTTCCATGACCATCGCCACCGAACTGCCGGCCTCCGACCCGTCCAGCACCTCAGCCGCCCCCGCCGCGGCTCCGGGTGCCGGCGGGGCCGCCGCCGGTCCCATCACCATGCTGAACCCGGACTTCCCGTTCAGCTACGACCACTACCTGGCGCACCCGGACGGGCTGGGATCCGTGCCGCCCGAACTGCTGGGCACTGAGGTTGCCGTCATCGGGGCAGGCCTTTCAGGCCTGGTCACCGCGTATGAGCTGATGAAGCTGGGGCTCCGGCCGGTGGTGTACGAAGCCGACCGGATCGGCGGGCGCCTGCGCACTGCCTCATTCCCTGCGGCGCCGGGCGTGGTGGCAGACCTTGGCGGCATGCGCTTCCCGGAATCAGGCAAGGCGTTCTACCACTACGTGGACCTGCTCGGCCTGGAAACTGAAGAGTTTCCCAATCCGCTCTCCCCGGCAACCTCCAGCACGGTGATCGAGCTGGCGGGCCAGAAACACTACGCGGAAAAACCCAGCGACCTACCGCCGTTCTTCCGCGAAGTGGCCGATGCCTGGAAGGCGGCGGTCAATGACGGAGCGAAGTTCGCCGAGATGCAGCAGGCCATCCGGGCCAGGGATACGGGCCGGATCAAAGAACTGTGGAACGAACTGCTGCCGCTGATGGACGAGCAGACCTTCTACGGCTTCATCGCCGCCAGTGACTCTTTCAAGAAGGCAGGGTTCGCGCACCGGGAAGCCTTTGGCCAGGTGGGCTTCGGCACCGGCGGCTGGGACACAGATTTCCCCAACTCCATCCTGGAAATCCTGCGCGTGGTGTACACGGACGCCGATGACCAGCACCGGCTCATCAGCGGGGGAGCACAACGCCTGCCCGAGGCACTCTGGCAGCACGCGCCGTCGGGCATGGCACACTGGCCGGAAGGAACCTCCCTGTCCTCACTGCACTCGGGCTCGCCCCGCGGTGCTGTGGGCAGGATCAGCCGCGACCCGGACGGAAACCTGCGGATCCGCGAACGCTGGGGCCGTGAGGCCAGCTACCCGGCGGTGGTGACCACCTGCCAGTCCTGGCTCCTGTCCACCCGGATCCACACGGAGGAAGCCCTTTTCCCGGCTGAACTCTGGACCGCTATCGAGCGCTCGCACTACATGCAGTCCTCCAAAACGTTTGTGATGGTGGACCGGCCGTTCTGGAAGGACATCGACCCGGACACCGGCAACGAGGTCCTGTCGATGACCCTTACGGACCGCCTCAACCGGGCCACGTACCTGCTGGACAACGGTCCGGACCAGCCCGCCGTCATCCTGCTCTCCTACACCTGGAACGACGACGCGTTGAAGTGGCTGGCGCTTGATGCGGACGAGCGCGTTGAACTCATGCTGCACTCACTCGAGCAGATCTACCCCGGCGTGGACATCGCCGGCCACATCGTGGGCCAGCCCATCACCGTCTCCTGGGAAGCCGACCCCAACTTCATGGGCGCCTTCAAGGCCAACCTCCCCGGCCACTACCGGTACCAGCAGCGGCTGTTCACGCACTTCAAGCAGGACAAGCTGCCCGAATCACAGCGCGGCATCTTCCTGGCCGGGGACGACGTTTCGTTCACGGCCGGCTGGGCGGAAGGCGCCGTCACCACGGGCCTGAACGCCGTGTGGGGAGTCCTGAACCACCTCGGCGGCGCCTCGGCTCCTTCCAACCCCGGACCCGGCGAACTGCTGGACGAGATCGGGCCAATCAGCCTCGATTAGAGGTGCATCTGCCGGTGCGCTGCGGCCAGCTCGACGTAGCGCGCCGCGTTGGCCCGGACGCCGTCGTACTCCTCATCGGTGAGTTCGCGGCGCACCTTGCCTGGAACCCCAGCCACGAGCGAGCGGGGCGGAACCACCGTGCCTTCGAGCACTACGGCGCCGGCCGCCACAAGCGAGCCGGCGCCGATCACCGCGCCGTTAAGTACGGTCGCGCCCATGCCGATCAGGCAGTCGTCCTCCACAGTGCAGCCGTGCACGACGGCGGCGTGCCCCACGCTGACGCGCTCGCCCACGGTGCAGGGAAAGCCGGGGTCCGCGTGCAGCACCACGTTGTCCTGCAGGTTGCTGCCGGCGCCTACGGAGATGGCGGCAGTATCGGCCCGGACCGAGACGCCGTAGAACGCGCTGGCGTCTGCGGCGAGGGTGGCGTTGCCAATGATCGATGCCGTGGGGGCAACAAAAGCGGAGTCGTGGACGGCCGGGGTGTTGCCGGCGAAAGGGTAAAGAGGAGCCATGGCCCAAGCCTAGGACATCCCTACTTGGGGCCAGGGGTGCGCAGGATCAAGAACTGGTAATGCTGGTTCCAGAGTCCCGCGCCGGGCCCGGACTCGGCGCCGCTTCCCTCCGGCCACGTCACAAACTCCTCGACGGTGCCATGGCGGCCAAAGACCTCGCGGACCGTGGCATCGCTGCGCCTGCTGAAGAAGCGGGGTTCGACGTCGTCCTCGGGGTTCAGGACCTCTTCATCGTCCCCGGACCAGAGCCCGACGGCGATCGGCGCGCCGGGAGCGGCCACGCGGGTCAGCTCCGCCAGCACCGCATCGATATCCCGGGCCGGAACGTGCAGCAGCGTGCTCATCGACCACATTGCCGGGAACGAGCTGTCCGGGAAGGGCAGCCGGCGCGCACTGGCCACAGAGACGTCGAGCCCTCGGCTACGCGCCCACCGGACCTGGCCTTCGGCGATGTCCACGCCCGTGTAGTGGATCCCGGCCTGCACAAATTGCAGCCCGTCCAGGCCGGTTCCCGTCCCTACCTCCAGGATCGCGTGGCGCCCCTCGTGCTTCAGGAGGGCAACGAAACGTTCGCGCTGTTCCACCCGCTGGCGCGACGGCGGGTGGTCGGCCCCGGACGCGGCGCGGCCGTTGTAGAAGTCGGCAAGTCGCCGCTCGCCGTGGTCCGCTTCCGCTTCCATTGCGTCTCCGGGGGAGGGTGGCTACACCTAGTTGAAAACGACTGTCCGGTTGCCGTCGAGCAGCACCCGGTGCTCCGCGTGCCACTGCACCGCCTGTACCAGCGTGCGGCCTTCCACGTCCCTGCCCATCTGGACAAACTGCTCCGGCGTGCGGGCATGGTCAACGCGGATGACTTCCTGCTCGATGATGGGGCCCTCGTCCAACGCCGCCGTCACGTAGTGGGCAGTGGCGCCGATCAGCTTCACGCCGCGCGCGTGGGCCTGGTGGTACGGCTTGGCGCCCTTGAAGGACGGCAGGAACGAGTGGTGGATGTTGATGGCCTTGCCGGTGAGATCGGTGCAGAGCTCGTCGGAGAGGATCTGCATGTACCGGGCCAGGACCGTCAGTTCGATATCGTGCTCGGCGATGAGGGCGCGGAGCTTGTCCTCGGCCTGGACCTTGGTGTCCCGGGTGACCGGGATGTGGTGGAACGGGATGCCGTAGAACTCAGCCAGCCCGGCAAGGTCCTGGTGGTTGGACACAATGGCAGGGATCTCAATGGGGAGGGTGCCGGAGCGCTGCTGGAACAGCAGGTCGTTGAGGCAGTGTGCGGAGGTGCTGGCCATCACCAGGGTGCGGACCTTCTGGCCCACAGCGTTGAGGCTCCACTGCATACCGAAGGCGCCGGCCACGGGGTCCAGGGCGGCCCGAAGCTCGGCGGCGGGGGCCGCCGTCGTTACTTCCACGCGCATAAAGAAGTTGCCCGTGGCGGGACTGCCGTACTGCTGCGAATCCGTAATATTGCACCCCGCCACCAGCAGGGCGCCGGCCACCGCATGGACGATTCCCGGGCGGTCCGGGCAGGACAGGGTTACTACGTACGCTTGGTTCAGCTGCTCTTCACTCACGCGTACAAGCCTACCCGCGCAGGAGGGGCCGGATTTGGTACGCTGGGGAGGTCGCAACTGGCGTTGGGTGGCTAACCACCAGGGAGCGGCAATCACGAAGACCACGGATCGTACGCCTGGGCCGAGGGTCATGTCTTGCCGGAATTGGGGCTGCACCTGCGTCAGTACTGCAGCGCCATACCCGCGCTTTCACGCCTGTCACAAGGCAGTGTGCAAGCGCGCCAGCCGGTAGCCTGACCTAAGCAGTGCCCGTATCCCTAGCCAGGAGTTTTTCGTGACTACTACAGCCACTTCAACCACCGCCGTCAGCAATCAGCCGCTGGCTGAGCTCGACCCCGAAATCGCAGCAGTCCTGGACCAGGAGCTCGGCCGCCAGCGCGGCACCCTGGAAATGATTGCTTCCGAAAACTTCGCCCCCCGCGCCGTGATGGAGGCCCAGGGCTCAGTCCTCACCAACAAGTACGCCGAGGGTTACCCGGGCCGCCGCTACTACGGCGGCTGCGAATACGTTGACGTTGCCGAGCAGCTGGCCATCGACAGGGTCAAGGCACTCTTCGGCGCCGAGTATGCCAACGTCCAGCCGCACTCCGGTGCCCAGGCCAACGCCGCTGCACTGTCCGCCATGATTACCCCGGGCGACAAGATCCTGGGCCTGTCCCTGGCCCACGGCGGCCACCTGACGCACGGCATGAAGCTGAACTTCTCCGGCAAGCTCTACAACGTGGCTGCCTACCAGGTGGAGGAAGACAACTTCCGCATCGACATGGACAAGCTCCGCGAGCAGGCCATCGCCGAAAAGCCGCAGGTCATCATCGCCGGCTGGTCCGCCTACCCGCGCCACCTGGACTTCGCTGCCTTCCGCTCCATCGCCGATGAGGTGGGCGCACTGCTCTGGACCGATATGGCACACTTCGCCGGCCTGGTTGCCGCCGGCCTGCACCCGAGCCCGGTGCCGCACTCCGACGTCGTCACCTCCACCGTGCACAAGACCCTCGCCGGTCCGCGCTCCGGTGTGATCCTGGCCAAGCAGGAGTGGGCCAAGAAGCTGAACTCCAACGTCTTCCCCGGCCAGCAGGGCGGCCCGCTCATGCACGTCATCGCAGCCAAGGCAGTGGCCTTCAAGATCGCCGGCACCGAGGAATTCAAGGAGCGCCAGGAGCGCGTCCTGGAAGGCGCCAAGATCATCGCCGACCGACTCAACCAGGCCGACGTCGCCGAAGCCGGCGTCTCCGTCCTGACCGGCGGCACCGATGTGCACCTGGTCCTGGTTGACCTGCGCAACTCCCAGCTGGACGGCCAGCAGGCGGAAGACCTCCTGCACTCCGTGGGCATCACCGTCAACCGCAACGCCGTGCCGTTCGACCCCCGCCCGCCGATGGTCACCTCCGGCCTGCGCATCGGGACCCCGGCCCTGGCCACCCGCGGCTTCGGTGCCGCCGAGTTCACCGAGGTGGCCGAGATCATCGCCACCGCGCTGAAGGCCGGCACCAGCGCCGACGTGGAGGCCCTGCAGGCCCGCGTGGACCAGCTCGCCGCCGACTTCCCGCTGTACCCGACGCACGAGCAGTGGTGATCCATGACTGACACCAAAACTGCCCGGATCCTCGACGGCAGGGCAGCAGCTGCCGCCATCAAGTCCGAGCTCAGCGAACGCGTCGCAGCCCTCAAGGCCCGCGGCGTCACCCCCGGCATCGCCACGGTGCTGGTGGGCGCGGACCCGGCCTCCCAGCTGTATGTGTCCATGAAGCACAAGCAGTCGGTGGAGATCGGGATGAATTCCATCCAGCGCGAGCTTCCCGGCGACGCCACCCAGGAGCAGGTTGAGGCCCTCATTGACGAACTCAATGCGGACCCCACCTGCCACGGGTACATCGTGCAGCTGCCGCTCCCCAAGCACCTGGACACCGACGCCATCCTTGAACGGATCGACCCCGACAAGGACGCCGACGGCCTGCACCCCACCAACCTCGGCCGGCTGGTGCTCAACGTCAACGGCAAGATCACCTCGCCGCTGCCATGCACACCCCGCGGTGTCATCGAGTTGCTCCTGCGCAACGACTACGACCTCAAGGGCAAGCATGTGGTGGTGGTGGGCCGCGGCGTGACCATCGGCCGGTCCATCGGGCTGCTGCTGACCCGGCGCGAAATCAACGCCACGGTGACGCTGACCCACACCGGCACCACCAACATGTCCGAGCTGCTGCGCCAGGCGGACGTGATCGTGGGCGCGGCCGGTGCCAAGCACATCGTCAAGGCCTCAGACGTGAAGCCCGGTGCTGCCGTGCTGGACGTTGGTGTCACCCGGGAGACCGACCCCGAGACGGGCAAGAGCAAGGTCCACGGCGACATCGATCCTGCTGCCGCCGAGGTAGCCGGCTGGATCTCGCCGAACCCTGGCGGCGTCGGTCCGATGACCGTGGCGCTGCTGATGACCAATGTGGTCGAAGCCGCGGAGCGCAAGGCGGGCATCGCCTAGAGGCGCTATCAGGCAAGTACGACGGCGGCAGGCGCCTTCCCCAGCGGAGGAGCCTGCCGCCGTCGCACTTAACACGCTTGTGTTAAAGCAGAGCACTACCGTTTAGCAGAGGGCTGAACTAGTCTGCGGAGGGTGCACAACGAAGCCATCCTGCCCTCCACAGCCCGGGCGGGCGGGCGGAAGACGCCCCGCACGGTCATCACCGCCGAAAACCTCACCAAAAAGTACGACGACGTGGCCGCCGTGGACGCCATCTCCTTCAGCGTCCCGGCGGGCGAGTCCTTCGGCCTGCTCGGACCCAATGGAGCCGGCAAGTCCACCACCATGAAAATGATCGGCGGAGTCACCAGCCGCACCTCCGGCAGCCTTGAGATCATGGGCCTTGACCCGGACGTGCACGGGCCGGAAGTCCGCGCACACCTGGGTGTGGTGCCGCAGCAGGACAACCTGGACGAGGAACTGCGGGTCCGTGACAACCTCCTGGTCTACGGACGGTATTTCGGCCTGCCCATGAGCTACCTGAAACCGAAGGCCGATGAACTGCTCGAGTTCGCGCAGCTGACCGACAAAGCCAAATCCAAGGTGGATGCCCTGTCCGGCGGCATGAAGCGGCGGCTGACAATCGCCCGCTCGCTGATCAACGAGCCGCAGATCCTGCTGCTGGATGAACCCACCACCGGCCTGGATCCGCAGGCCCGGCACATTCTTTGGGACCGGCTGTTCCGGCTCAAGGAGCAAGGCGTCACGCTGATCCTCACCACCCACTACATGGATGAGGCGGAGCAGCTCTGCGACCGGCTGATCGTGGTGGACAAGGGCCGCATCATGGCCGAGGGGTCGCCGGCGCAGCTCATCCGCGGCCACTCCACCCGTGAGGTGGTGGAGCTGCGCTTCGGCTCCGAGCGGAACACCACCATCGCCGCCGAGCTGGACGGCATCGGGGATCGGCTTGAGGTGCTGCCGGACCGGGTGCTCATTTACGCGCACGACGGCGAGTCCGCCCTTGAGCAGGTAGCGTCCCGCGGCCTGAGGCCGCTGACATCGCTGGTCCGCAGGTCCTCGCTGGAGGACGTCTTCCTGCGGCTGACGGGCAGGAGCCTCGTTGACTGACGAGACGTTGACGGGCGCGGCCCACCATGCCCTTCCATCGGCGCACAGCCCTGGAGTGGCCGCGGCGAAGGCGCGCCGCTGGGGTGCCTTCTACTACATGGAGCATGTGCTCCGGGTGATGAAGGGCTACAGCTGGTCCCTGCTGATGTACAGCGTGGGCCACCCCGTGGCTTACCTGTTCGCGATGGGCGTTGGCCTGGCCACCCTCGTGGACGCGCAGGGTGCCGGAGCTTTCGGGGGAGTGGGGTATGTAACGTTTGTGGCGCCCGCCCTGCTGGTCTCCGCGGCCGTGATGACGGCAGCCAACGAATTCACGTTCCCGGTGATGGGCGGCTTCAAGTGGCGGCGGACCTACTACGGCCCGCATGCCTCGCCGCTGACGCCCCAGCAGATCGCGGCGGGCCACATCATGGCGGTCACCCTGCGGTTCCTGTTGCAGTCTGCCATCTATTTTGCTGCGGTTGCCCTGTTCGGCGCGGCACCGGGCGGATGGGGATGGGTGGCCATCCTGGTAGCTACGCTGGCCGCGCTCTCCTTTGGTTTGCCGCTGATGGCCTATTCGGCGTCGATCACCGAGGACAAGGGCCAGTTCGCCCTGGTGATGCGCTTCATTGTGATGCCGCTCTTCCTGTTCTCCGGGACCTTCTTTCCGCTGGACACCCTGCCCCTGGCGGTGCGGTGGATCGGGTGGATCTCACCGATCTGGCACGGGACCGAGCTGGGACGCGTCTTTACGTACGGCTACCAGGAACCGCCGCTGCTGACCGTCCTTCACGTCCTGGTGCTGGTGGGCCTTGCGGTGGCGGGATGGTTCCTGACGAGGCGGCAGTTCGCGTTGAGGATGGGGCGATGAGCGCCGGAGCGTCCGTCAAGGGCGCCGCGGAGGCGGCCCGCAACAGGACGTTCGGGCCGTTGTACTCGCGCAACGCCAAAGCCGTGATTTCGCGCGGGCTCCTGGCCACCAGGAGCACCAACTGGCTGGTGATGCTCTCCGGTTTCTTCGAGCCGGTCCTGTTTCTGGTCTCCATGGGAGTGGGGCTCGGCGCGATCGTGGGATCGGTGCAGGGGCCGGGCGGCGGGGAGATCAGCTATGCCGCGTACATCGCCCCTGCCCTGCTTGCCGTCTCGGCCATGAACGGCGCGGTCTACGACTCCACCTGGAATGTGTTCTTCAAGATGAACTTCGCCAAGCTCTACCAGGGGATGCTGTACACGTCGCTGGGACCCCTGGATGTTGCGCTGGGCGAGATCTTCCTGGCCCTGCTGCGCGGACTGCTCTATGCCCTGGGCTTCACGGCAGTGATGGGCGTGATGGGCCTGATCACCACGCCGTGGGCCCTGCTGATGATTCCGGCCTCGGTGTTGATCGCGTTCGGGTTTGCCAGCATCGGAATGGGGATCACGAGTTTCCTGAAGACCTTCCAGCAGATGGACTGGATCAACTTCATCATGCTGCCCATGTTCCTGTTCAGTGCCACGTTCTACCCGCTGAGTGTCTACCCGCAGGCCATCCAGTGGCTCATCCAGGCCATGCCGCTGTGGCACGGGGTGGAACTGCTCCGGCAGATCAGTGTAGGTACCTTCACGGCGGCCACGCCCATCCATATCGGCTACTACCTGGTAATGACCGCCGCCGGGATGCTGCTCACCACCGTGCGCCTGCGGCACCTCTTCCTGAAGTAGCCCGTTCGCCGGGGGTGGAAGGCGGCGGGAGCATACCCGGGCGTTTGAGAGAATGGGTGCATGCAATCTTTGGGCAGCTCCAGGTCATCCTCCAAACCCGCCAGGGGCGGATTCTCCATGTTCCGCATCAGCGGGCCGGGACTGATGGTCCTCGTCACCGCGTTCGTAGTGGCAGTGATCTTCGCAGCCAACCAGAACGACGTCGTGGGCTGGGTGGTTGCCGTCATCGCCTTCTTCTGGCTGGCCCTTGCCTCCTTCGTGGTCTTCAGCATCCAGAAGGCCGCCAAAAAAGCCGGCGCGAAGCTGACCGAAGCCCAAAATGCCTTCACGACGGCGGCAGGTCGCGGCCCCTACGCCGGCGCGGACCAGGGCGGTACCCGGGTTGTTGCGGAGCGCAGCCAGGCGGACGAGGTCCGCGACCTCAAGCTGGACCACTCCTTCAAGATCGTCCAGGTGCAGATCCGTGTAGTGGAGGAAGAGCGTGCCAAGGGCGCTGCCGCCAACCAGGACACCATCAACCGGGCCCTGGAAACCATCGAGATCACCGCCACGAACGCCCGAGACATGATCAAGTCCTCCGGCAGCGGGGAGCCGGTCACCGGAACCATCATCGACTAGAGTGGAGCGGGTGAGCTCGGCATTGAAGAAGGACCACCTTCGCATCGCATCCGTCAACGTCAACGGCCTTCGGGCTGCCTACAAGAACGGTATGGCGGCATGGCTGGAGCCGCGCGAAGTGGACATCCTCTGCCTTCAGGAAGTCCGGGCGCCTGACGCCATCGTCGGCCAGTTGCTGGGCGAAGGCTGGCACATCCTGCACGCCGAGGCAGAAGCCAAAGGCCGTGCCGGCGTCGCCATCGCCTCACGCGAGGAGCCGCTGGAAACCCGCAACGGCATCGGCGACGACTACTTCGCGACGGCGGGCCGCTGGGTGGAGGCGGACTTCCGCTTCGCCAATGCAGCCGGACGCCCTGTCCAGCTCACGGTGGCCAGCGCCTACGTCCACTCGGGCGAAGTGGGGACCCCCAAGCAGGACGACAAATTCCGGTTCCTGGACGCGATGAGCACCCGCCTGCCGGAGCTCACCAAGCACAGCGACCATGCCCTCGTGGTAGGGGACCTCAACGTGGCCCACACGCCCAGGGACATCCGGAACTCGAAGGCCAACGTGAAAAAGGCGGGCCACCTGCCGGAAGAACGGGCGTACTTTGACCGCTTCTTCGGGGAGGACATCGGCTGGCAGGACGTCCACCGCAACCTTGCCGGGGACGTCGACGGGCCCTACACCTGGTGGTCTCAGCGCGGGAAAGCATTCGATAACGACACCGGCTGGCGCATCGACTACCACCTGGCCACACCGGAACTGGCGGCCGGTGCCATCTCCGCCGTTGTTGACCGGGCAGCCTCGTGGGACACCCGCTTCTCCGACCATGCCCCGCTTGTAGTGGACTACCAGCTCTAAGCCAGAAGGTTTCCTCCCCATGACCAGCCAGACTTCCCCTGCCATCAAGAAGCGCATCCTCTCCGGAGCCAAGCCCACCGCCGACTCCCTGCACTTGGGCAACTACATCGGCGCCGTCCGCAACTGGGTGGACATGCAGGCCGAGTATGATGCCGTGTTCTTTATTCCGGACCTGCACGCCATCACTGTGGACTTCGATCCCGCAGAACTGGCCAAGCGGACTCGGATCGTGGCCGCCCAATACATCGCGGCCGGCATCGACCCGGACAAAAGCATCTTCTTCGTCCAGTCCCATGTGCCCGAACACGCGCAGCTGGCCTGGGCTTTGAACTGCATCACCGGCTTTGGCGAAGCGTCCCGGATGACGCAGTTCAAGGACAAGACCCAGAAGTCCGGTGCTGACGCCGCCACCCTGGGCCTGTTTGCCTACCCCACCCTGATGGCCGCGGACATCCTGCTCTACCAGACCGACCTCGTGCCGGTGGGCGAGGACCAGCGCCAGCACCTGGAGCTGACCCGGAACCTGGCGCAGCGGTTCAACACGAAATTCGGGGCAACGTTCACGGTGCCGGAAGCCACCATCGTGAAGGAACGCGCCAAGATCTACGACCTCCAGAACCCCAGCGCCAAGATGTCCAAAACAGGGGAGTCGCCCAACGGGGCCATCCAGCTGCTTGAGGACCCCAAGGTCGCGGCCAAGCGCATCAAGTCCGCCGTGACGGATGCCGGTACTGATATCCGGTTCGACCAGGAGGAAAAGCCGGGGATCTCGAACCTGCTGACCATCTACTCCTCCCTTACCGGCAAGTCCGTCGCCGAACTCGAAGCGGAGTACCAGGGGAAAATGTACGGCCATTTGAAGGTTGACCTGGCCGAGGTGGTGGTGGAATTCATCACGCCGCTGCGCGACCGGACCAACGAGCTGATGGCGGATCCTGCGGAACTGGACCGGTTGCTGGCCCACGGCGCCGAGCGCGCCCGAGACATTGCGTCGGTTACCCTCGGCCAGGTCTATGAACGTATGGGCTTCCTGCCGTCCTTCTCCCTCGCAGGAGTCCGCTAGCGCCATGCCGTCCAGCAAAGTCACCGCAAGGGAAGGCTCCCGCTCCATCCGGGCAGAGGGCAGGCGAGGCAACCCCCAAGGCGACCCGGCGGAGGACACCGGCGCCGCCGGCCACGCGCCGTCCCGGACGGAAGATATCAGCGTAGGAGTCATCCTGGGCTTCCCGCCGGAGGTGGCTGAGGAACTGCAGCGCTGGCGGGCTTCCTTCGGGGATCCCCTCGCAGGAGTGGTCCCGGCCCACATCACGCTGGTGACCACCACGCCTACCCGGGACTGGGAGGCTACCCGGGAGCACGTGCGGGACGTGGCCCGCCGCCAAAGCCCCTTTATGGTCACCATCGCCGGCACCGGAACGTTCCGTCCGGTTTCGCCGGTGGTGTTCATCAACGTGGAGGAAGGTTTCGAGGCCTGCGTGGACCTGCACGAGAAGCTCCAGCAGGGCCCCCTCCAGCGGGATCTGCCCTTCGCCTACCACCCGCACGTCACCATCGCCCACGATGTTGCCCCGGAAAGCCTCGATGAGGCCGAAACGGTACTGAAGAACTACAGAGCCACCTTCCCCGTGGTTAGCATGGGACTCTACGAGCACGATGCGGACGGCATCTGGCAGCTACGGGAAGAGCTGGACTTTGGGACCGAAACTGACAACGACGCCGGCACCCGATTCACGGACGCCGCCCCGGACACAGCACCCGAAGCAGGCTGAACAACAGCCCCTCCCCACTGAACAGGCCCGGCTGAAGCTTGCCGTCATCCAGAAACGGATGGACCTGGGGAAGGCACGCCGCGCCGGCGGAAGCTTCTTCGCCACCCTGATGGCGACGTTCCAATGGTTACTGGCACGGCTCAACGCCTTCCGCCCGATGCGTGCCTTCCGGCACTACACGCTCCAGCATGGTCCGCTGATGAGCGCAGGCATCGGCTTCAACATGTTTTTCTCCATCACTGGCCTGTTGACCACGGGCTTCTCGATCGCCGGTTTGGTGCTGCGGGGGCAGCCGGCGCTGCTCGACACCATCGTCGCCAGCGTGGCCCAAAGCGCCCCTGGACTCCTGAAGGTCGACGGCGGCGAAGGACTCGTGGACCCCAAGGAACTGCTCAACCCTGACGGCCTTGGCTGGACAGCCCTCGTTGGAGCGGTAGTGACGGTCATCACATCGCTTGGCTGGATTGCCGGCCTGCGCGACGGGTTGCGCGCAGTGATGGAGCTGCCTCCGCTCGTGGTCAATCCAGTTCTGCTGAAGCTGCGCGACGCCGGCACCCTGCTGCTTCTGGGGATCGCCCTGGTCATCAGCGCCGGAGCTTCCCTGGTTTTTGGCACGGCGGCCGGCTGGGTTGCGGACTTCCTGCGGCTCGATGAGGCCGTGGCGGCTCCGCTGACCACCTCCATCAAGATCGCGGTCCCGCTGGTGCTGAGCTGGGTTACCGCACTCGTGATGTTCCGGCTGGCGGCCGGCCTCAAGTTGTCCCGCCGCGCACTGCTGGAAGGCACCATCCTGGCAGCATTCGGCACCACTATCCTGCAGGTCTTCAGTACCGAACTGTTGGCCGGCGCCGGCCGTAATCCCCTCCTGGCACCGTTTGCGATCATCATCGGCCTGCTGATCTGGTTCAACCTGGTCAGCCAGGTCTACCTTGTCTCTGCCGGCTGGGCCGCAGTCCGCGAGGCCGACCTGAAAGGACAATCCAGCGGGCACGACAAGGGCACCTGGGGCGCCCGGCAGGTGCAGCCCGGGAAGGTGCCCGTCCATGCTGACCATGGCTCCGCGGGCACGTCCCGGCGCCGGGGTCCTGGCGCGGCAAAACAGCGCTGATCCCGGCAGGGCTATGGTGCGGCCACCAGGCCTTCCCACGCCACAGTCCAGCCGGGCGGGAACCCAGGGGCATGGCGGTCCGGTCCGTTATCCCACCCGGCGGCCATCAGTGCAGCGGCGGCGAGGAGCCCGCCGTTGCCCGGCAAGTACAGGGGCAGCGAATCGGTCTGGCGGTTGTGTCCGTTGGGGAGCACTGTGTTCTTGCCTGCGTCCATCAGGAGGGCATTCACTGCAGCCTCCGGATCCCCAAGGCGGGCCGCTGTCATGGCCATGACGGGGTAGTCCCAGCCCCAGGTGCTGCCCCAGTCCCAGTCAGCAAGCACGTCCGCCAGTGTTGCCCGCATAATGTCCTTGTCGATGAGGTCAGTCTCGGGCAGTACACCGAGTGCGCAAAGCATCGAAGGATGATCGGTCCGGATGGTGAACGGCTCCACGTCAATGGCAGCGTAGACGCCATCGATCACCCGCGGCTGCACCATCCCGTCGGCCACCTCCCGCCAGGCAGGGATGGGCTCGAGCCCCAGCCGTTCCCGCCAGGCAGCGGCGATCCGAAGGGCCCACTGCCAATACGCGAGCTCAAAGGTGGGGTTGGTGACTGAGCCTCGGATGCTGCCGTAGCTCTCCTGCGCAGGGATCAACGGGGGCCCCAGTTCAAATCCGCGCGCGGTGGGATGGGCGAAGCTGGCCATAAACGCGGCGGTTTCGAACACGATCTCCGCGAACTCCTCCAGCACCTCAGGGCTGGGGCTTGCCCGGTACAGCAGTTCGGCCAGGTGGATGGGGTGCGGCTGCTGCCAGATGAGGAACGTCCCGATGGGGCTGGGGCTTTCCCTGCCATCGGGGCCAACCTGCTTGGGCCAGCGGACGCCGTCGAAGCCCTGGGCCCTGGCAGTCGCGCGCGAAGGTTCCAGCACGGTCGTGTACCACCGTAAGGAGGGCAGCAGGAGCTCGGGACGGTTCCAGTGGGCAAAGTGGGCAGCGTGCCACCAGTGCATTTCAAGGTGGAAGCGGCCCCGCCAGGAATTGCAGACCAACCCTGTTTCCTGCGGCGGCAACGAGCCCGAGCAGTTAATGGCGGTCAAATACTGCGAGAGGACAATCCGGCGCTCCAGCTCCTTCGCCCGGGGATCGTCCGTCGCCTCCAGCTCGATGGCACCGCCGGAGGACCAGAACCGGGGCCAGGAGGCTGCCGAGGCGTCGGCAACGGCGCTGCCTGGTGAAAGGCCGACGGCGGTTCCGGCCCCTGCGTCCATGCCCGGCTTTGCCGCCACCCGGGACAGCGCGCTGTCACCCCGCGGGATGCAGTCGCCGGTTGCGGCTGGGATAAAAGCAATGGCAAGGTCCATGACATCGACCTGGTCCTGGCCCTGGGCGGCGCTGCCGGGAGCGATTCGAAGGTGATGCTGCCCGGTCTGTTCCACCATAAGGTTGTTTCCGGTGACCACCACCTCGTAGCGGGCGCCGTCCAACGTGCGCTCAACGGTCCAGCTGCTGGATCCGGTGTGCAGTCCGGACGGCGTCGGTTCCCCCAGCGTAGTGGTGTGGGCATCCGGGCTGTCCCAGTCCGCCGCATCGTGCCAGGCCTCGGAACCATACGGGAAATCCATGCCCACCACGAGGCCATGCATGAGCGCGGGCGACACCACGCGCAGTCCGATCTCGTCGCGGTCCGGATGGCAGGCGGTGGTGACGGTGACCGGGTGGCCTGCCAGGGTAAAGCTGCTGCTCACCACGCCGGTCCAGAGATCAAGTGTCTGCTCGGCGTCGCCCACATCGTCCCGTGTGACTGCGCGTTCCGCTCCGTCCTCCACCAGCCGGAAGCCGATCCGGCCCAGATCCAGGCGGTGGGGATTCGCCCTGAGCCACGTTTCCGCCCGGGAGGTATCCGTTTCCCGCTCATTGACGATGTTTCCCACCATGTCCACGTAGGGAACCGGTCCGCGAGGGGAGTCGTAGAGGACGGTGGAACCTGCGAGCCCGTACGGCTGCTCCGGGGGTGTCGAATGCCAGCCCCACTGGGCCTGCGTGCCCAGCAGGGTTCCGGCCGGCAGCTCGTCCCGTGCACCCACCGGGTAGGCCTCAGGGAGTGACTGGAGTCCGGTGAGGTCCGCGGTGAAAGCGAATTCGCCGTTGCCTACGGAGACCGGGCTTCGGGGATCCAAGGTCCGCTGGCACACGTTGTGGCGCCGGACGAGTGCTTGCCTGTCGATGGCGGCGCTGGTTGCGGAACCGCCCGACGACATTCCTGGCAGGGTGGTGGTGCTTTGGCTGTGCACGCTGCACGCCCTTCCGGTGCTGGTGCTGGGCGGGGAGTGGAAACGCGTTTCGCCTAGAAACCGGTTTCCGAACGGTTCCAATCCTTGTTCGCTGCGCTGGATACTGTCAACCCCTGGGCGAGCGAAAACCTGCGAGCTACCTCTTGACCCTCCGCGGCCGTCCTTGATACGTTTCACGAAACCGCTTTCTGACCCGGAAGAAGCTTGCCCAATGACGCGTAAAGTTTTAGGAAGAATCCGTAAATCAGTCGCCATGCTCACTGCACTGGGCCTTCTGGGCGTCACTGCAGGATGCTCCAGCGCCCCATCCAACCAGCCTGAGGACGGCCCTGTTGAAATCCGTTTCTCCTGGTGGGGCAACGCAGGGCGGGCGGAGCTGACCAACAAAGCCATCGCCGAATTCGAGGCCGCCAACCCCAACATCAAGGTCAAGCCCGAATACGGGGACATCGGCGGGTACTTTGACAAGCTGGCAACGCAGGTAGCGGCCAATGATGCCCCTGACGTGATCACCATGGGCGGGGCTTATCCGGCCGAATACGCCAACCGGGGGGCTCTCCTGGATCTCAGCAAGGTCAGCGGTTCCCTGGACCTGTCAAAGATGGACCAGGGCGCGCTGGAGAACGGCCAGGTCCAAGGGAAGCAGTACGGCGTATCCACCGGCGCCAATGCCTTGTCAATCGTCGCCAACCCTGCGGTCTTCCAGGCTGCCGGTGTTGCCATTCCGGATGACAGCACATGGAGTTGGGACGATTTCGCGAAGGCCGCCTCGGACGTAACCGCCAAGAGCCCCAAAGGCACGTACGGAACGGCAACGGTCCTCACCCACGATTCGCTGGACGCCTTCGCCCGGCAGCACGGCCAGTCGCTGTACACCCAGGACGGCCGGCTCGGACTGGACCAGGACACGGTCCGGGACTATTTCGATTACAGCTTGAAGCTGAGCGAGTCCGGCGCTGCGCCCAGTGCATCAGAGACAGTGGAGAAGCTCAACGTGAGTACAGAGCAGACCCTGATGGGCATGGGCAAAGCAGCCATGATGCTCACCTGGAGCAACTCGCTGTCCGCGCTCAGCAAGGCATCGGGTGCGGATTTGAAGCTGCTCAAGCTTCCCGGCGAAAACCCCACCCCGGGGATCTGGCTGCAGTCCTCACAGTTCTATACCATCTCCGCCCGGAGCAAGCATACGGACGCTGCCGCGAAACTGGTCAGCTTCCTGGTGAACAACGAGTCAGCCGCCCAAATCATCCAGAGCGACCGCGGGGTCCCCAGTAACCCGGAAATGCGCAGCGCCATCAAGGACCTCCTGACGCCGCAGGGCAAGGTGGAGGCGGACTACATAGATGCGATCGGGAAGATGGACTTCGCCCCCACCTTCATCGGACCCACAGGATCCACTGCTGTCTCCGAGATCACGGCCCGCATCAACACGGAAGTCCTGTTCAAGCGGCTGACGCCTGAAAAGGCGGCGGAACAATGGCTCAGCGAAAGTAAGGCCGCCATCGGCAAATAACCGCGTACGCGGCCCGTTGCCCTGTCCCCGCGGGCAGGCTACTGGGCCGCGTCGAGGTATTGATCGGCCCAGGCAGCGATGATCCGTGCCGCCCGTGCCGCCTGGCCCTTCCCGGTGAGGAGGTGGTCACTGCCTTCCAGCGAGACAAAGTTCCGCGGATGCCGGGCGGTCTGAAAGATGGTGCTGGCGTTTTCGATCCCCACGGTGTTGTCCGTGGGGGAGTGCAGAACCATCAGCGGCTTGTGCAGCTGCTTGATGCAGTCCGTCAGGTCCGCATTTTCCAGGTCCTCCACAAAATGCTTGCGGATCTCCACCCGCTTCCCGCCGAGGTCCACCTCGGCGCTGCCTTCGCTGAGGATCTTGTCCATTGCGGCGTCGAACACGTGGGCCACATGCTTGGGTGAGAACGGGGCGCCAACGGTAGCGACGGCGTCGAGCTCGGGAATCTCCCGTGCTGCGGCGAGCACTGCCGCGCCGCCGAAGGAGTGGCCTACCAGGAGGGAAATCTCTTTCCCCTCGCTGCGCATGAACTCGGCTGCCTTGACGGTGTCCGCCACCTTGTGGCTGAACGAGCCCGCGGACCACTCGCCGGCCGATCCGCCCAGGCCCAGGTTGTCGAACCGCAGCATACCCACGCCGCTGTCCGCCAGCGCCTTGCACATCCTCGACGCGGACGGCGCATCCTTACCCAGCGTGAACCCGTGGGAGAAGACCCCCCAGCCCTTGACCGGGCCCTCCGGAATATCAATGATGCCGGAGAGCATTTCGCCGGTGGAACCGGCAAACGAGACTTTTTCGGAGCGGGACATGGCGAGCCCTTTCAATTAAAGCAACGCGGGGTCACTTCCGGCCCAATTCCGGGGGAGGATTGGGCGCGGAGTGACCCCGCGTTGCTCACGCTTGGCAGAAACTAGATCTTGCGGGAGAGGATGGCCTGCTTGACCTCTTGGATGGCCTGGGTGACCTGGATGCCGCGGGGGCATGCTTCGGAGCAGTTGAAGGTGGTGCGGCAGCGCCACACGCCTTCCTTGTCGTTGAGGATCTCCAGGCGCATGTCGCCGGCATCATCCCGGGAGTCGAAGATGAAGCGGTGCGCGTTGACGATCGCCGCCGGCCCGAAGTACTGGCCGTCGGTCCAGAACACGGGGCAGGAGGACGTGCAGGCAGCGCACAGGATGCACTTGGTGGTGTCATCGAAGCGCTCACGGTCCTCGGCGGACTGCAGGCGTTCCCGGGTGGGCTCGTGGCCCTTGTTAATGAGGAACGGCATCACTTCGCGGTAGGACTGGAAGAACGGTTCCATGTCCACGATGAGGTCCTTCTCCACAGGCAGGCCCTTGATGGGTTCCACCGTGATGGGCTTGGACGTGTCCAGGTCCTTCAGGAGCGTCTTGCAGGCGAGGCGGTTGCGGCCGTTGATGCGCATGGCATCGGAACCACAGACACCGTGGGCGCAGGAGCGGCGGAAGGAGAGGCTGCCGTCGATTTCCCATTTGACCTTGTGCAGGGCATCCAGGACGCGGTCCGTGCCGTACATGGTCAGGTTGTAGTCATCCCAGGTGGCCTCGCCGGAAACCTCCGGGTTGTACCGGCGCACGCGCAGGTGCACATCGAACGTGGGGATTTCGCCGCCACCGCCGACGCCGGCAGGCAGTTCAATCTTTGAGGCTGGCTCAGCGATTTCAGCGGTCATCTTAGTACTTCCTCACCATCGGCTCGTAGCGGGTAAAGACAACCGGCTTGGTGGCCAGGCGGATGCCGGCAATTGATTCTGCCGATCCGTCTGCCGGGGCGTGGTCGTCCTTGTACGCCATGGAGTGCTTCATGAATTTCTCGTCGTCGCGTTCCGGGAAGTCCTCGCGGAAGTGTCCGCCGCGGGATTCCTCACGGTGCAGGGCCGCCACGGTCATCACCTTGGCCAGCTCCAGCAGGAAGCCGAGTTCAACGGCCTCGAGCAGGTCAAGGTTGAAGCGCTTCCCCTTGTCCTGGACGTTGATGCGCTTGTAGCGCTCCTCGAAGGAGGCGATGTCGCGCAGGACCTGGTTCAGGGTGTCCGCGGTGCGGAACACCTGCATGTTGGCGTCCATGGTGTCCTGCAGTTCCTTGCGGATCTGGGCCACCTTTTCGTCGCCGGTGCCGTTGCGGGCGATGTCCAGCAGCTCGGTGGTGTACGCCAGCGGGTTCTCTGGCAGTTCCACGTAGTCGGCCGTCTTGGCGTACTCGGCTGCGGCAATGCCGGCGCGCTTACCGAAGACGTTGATGTCCAGCAGCGAGTTGGTGCCCAGGCGGTTGGAGCCGTGGACGGAGACGCAGGCAACCTCGCCGGCCGCGTAGAGGCCGGGGACCACGGTGTCGTTGTCCTGCAGGACCTCGGTGGTGATGTTGGTGGGGATGCCGCCCATGGCGTAGTGCGCGGTGGGGAACACGGGAACGGGCTCCGTGTACGGCTCCACGCCCAGGTAGGTGCGGGCGAACTCGGTGATGTCCGGGAGCTTGGCATCGATGTGGGCCGGCTCAAGGTGCGTGAGGTCCAGGAGGACGTAGTCCTTGTTCGGGCCGCAGCCGCGGCCTTCACGGACCTCGTTGGCCATGGAACGGGCCACGATGTCACGCGGGGCCAAGTCCTTGATGGTGGGCGCGTAGCGCTCCATGAAGCGCTCACCTTCCGAGTTGCGCAGGATGGCGCCTTCGCCGCGGGCGGCTTCGGAGAGGAGGATGCCCAGGCCGGCGAGGCCGGTCGGGTGGAACTGGAAGAACTCCATGTCTTCCAGCGGGATACCGCGGCGGAAGGCGATGCCCATGCCGTCACCGGTGAGGGTGTGGGCGTTGGAGGTGGTCTTGAAGACCTTGCCGGCACCGCCGGAGGCGAACACCACGGACTTGGCCTGGAAGACGTGCAGTTCGCCGGAGGCGAGGTCGTAGGAGACTACGCCGGCAACGCGCTTCTGCTTGTACGGCGTGCCGTCCTCGCGCACTGCGTCCTCTTCGACCGTCAGCAGGTCCAGGACGTAGTACTCGTTGTAGAACTCAACGTTGTGCTTGACGCAGTTTTGGTACAGCGTCTGCAGGATCATGTGGCCGGTGCGGTCTGCGGCATAGCAGGCGCGGCGGACGGGGGCCTTGCCGTGGTCGCGGGTGTGGCCGCCGAACCGGCGCTGGTCAATCCGTCCTTCGGGCGTGCGGTTGAACGGCAGGCCCATTTTTTCCAGGTCGAGCACGGCGTCGATGGCTTCCTTGGCCATGACCTCCGCGGCATCCTGGTCCACCAGGTAGTCACCGCCCTTGACGGTGTCGAACGTGTGCCACTCCCAGTTGTCTTCCTCGACATTGGCCAGGGCTGCACACATGCCACCCTGCGCCGCACCCGTGTGCGAGCGGGTGGGGTAGAGCTTGGTCAGTACTGCTGTGCGGGCGCGTTGACCGGATTCGATCGCGGCGCGCATGCCAGCGCCACCGGCACCGACGATGACGACGTCGTACTTATGGACCTGCATACCAGACGCTCTTTCTCTCAAAATTCGCAATAAAACAACGGGCGGGCGTTGCCTGCTCCGCAAAACAAGGCCCGCGGTTTATACCCGCGGGCCCGGGAGGTTGCCGGTGCTAGGCAGGGCAGAAGCCGCCGGGCAGGGGCACGCCGTCGACGACGGGGCAAGGGTTGAAGGTGAAGATCACCAGGGTGCCCAGGACGATGATGACGACGGTGGCTGAGTAGAGGACCGTCTTCAGCCAGCGGCGGCTTGAGTCCTTCTCGGCATAGTCATTGATGATGGTGCGCACGCCGTTGGTGCCGTGCAGCATGGCCAGCCACAGCATGGCGAGGTCCCAGAACTGCCAGAACGGGTCCGCCCACTTACCGGCCACAAAACCGAAGTCGATGGCGTGGATGCCCTCGCCCACCATGAGGTTCACGAACAGGTGGCCGAAGATCAGGACCACAAGAACCACGCCGGAGAGCCGCATGAACAGCCAGGCGATCATTTCGAAGTTGCCGCGGCTTCCGCCGGTGCGGCGGTACTGGGGCGCGATCCGCCCGCTGCGCGGGCTCTCAATCGTTGCTGACATGGCTAGTGACCTCCGAGCGCGAGGGACAGGTGGCGGATGGAGAAGGCGACCATGGTGACCACCCAGAGTCCGAGCACTGCCCAGAGCATCTGGCGCTGGTACTTGGCACCCTTCTTCCAGAAGTCCACCGCAATGATGCGCAGGCCGTTAAAGGCGTGGAAGACGATGGCCGCAACAAGGCCGGTCTCGCCCAGGGCCATGAGGGGGTTCTTGTAGGCACCGATCACCGCGGTGTAGGCCTCGGGAGACACGCGCACCAAGGAGGTGTCCAACACGTGGACCAACAAGAAGAAAAAGATCACTACACCGGTAATACGGTGTCCTACCCAGGACCACATGCCTTCACGGCCGCGGTACAAGGTGCCAGCTGGTTTTGTCGGCACTGATAAACCTCCCTGCAACACAGCGGCGCTGGCATGAGATCCACGCGGGGGGAACGCCTGCTGCGAGAGCACTCGTAGCTCAGGCCTAAATCTAGGCTTCGCTCACAGCTTATTCAATTTAGGAACTCCTTGGTGCCCAGCAACGGCAAGGATTTTCAGGATTAATGAGACAAACACCACAATCGCTCGTCCGGATGAAGTCCGGGCGCCTGCCGCCAGGGCCCATAAGGGGCCCCGGCGCGCGGTCGGCTAAAGTAGGCCTTGATGAGTACAGACAAAGTGACAAGCCCGGTATCACCCCTTGACCGCTTCATTGCGGTGATCCCGGCCGGCGGCGTGGGGACCCGCCTTTGGCCCCTGTCGCGAGCCGCAGCTCCCAAGTTCCTTCACGATCTCACCGGCTCGGGCAGTACATTGCTGCGCGCCACCTATGACCGGCTGCACCCGCTGGCCGGAACCCGGGTGCTGGTGGTCACCGGCAAGGCCCATCGTGACGCCGTGTGCCGCCAGCTTCCGGAAGTCCAGGACGGCGACCTGGTCCTCGAGTCCGAACCCAAGGATTCCGGTGCCGCCATTGGGCTTGCCGCCGCCATCCTGCACGAACGGGATCCGGACACCATCATGGGTTCCTTCGCCGCTGACCAGGTGATCAGCCCGGACGACCTCTTCCAGCAGGCAGTCCGTGAGGCCATCCACACTGCCGCCGCCGGCAAGATCGTCACCATCGGCATCAAGCCCACCCACCCCTCAACAGGGTTCGGGTACATCCGTTCCGGCCAGGACCTGCACATTGACGGCGCGCCCAGCGCCCAGGACGTGGTGGAGTTCGTCGAAAAGCCGAACGAGGAAGTAGCCCAGCAGTACGTGGACAGCGGCAACTACGTGTGGAACGCCGGCATGTTCGTAGCCCCCGTTGCCCTCCTGCTCAAGCACCTTGAGGCCAACCAGCCCGAGCTGTTCCAGGGCCTGCAGGAGATTGCCCGCGCCTGGGACACTCCTGCCCGTGACGAGGTCACTGCCCGCATCTGGCCCACCCTGCCGAAGATCGCGATCGACTATGCGGTTGCCGAGCCTGCCGCCGAAGCCGGGGACGTCGCCGTCGTGCCCGGGTCCTTCCGCTGGGACGACGTCGGCGACTTCGCCTCCGTGGGCCGCCTCAACAGTGCCAAGGAAGTGGACGACGTTACCGTTCTCGGTGAGGGCGCCCGCGTGTTCACCGAGAACTCCAGCGGTGTGGTGGTGACCGACACCAAGCGCGTCATCGCCCTGATCGGAATCCAGGATGTTGTCATCGTGGATACCCCGGATGCCCTGCTGGTGACCACCATGGCCAACTCGCAGCGGGTCAAGGCCGCCGTCGACGCCCTGAAAGCCAGCGGCGACACCGACGTTCTCTAGGCAGTGGCGGTCCCTGCGATGTAACGCGGGGACCGCGATGGCCCGTAATCCGGCGACCCTCGCTAGAGTGAAGCAGTGCGCAATTACACTACGGAAGCCGAGCCCACCGCGCTGGTGGCACCCTGGCTTGAGCCGCTCCTGCCGGAACTGATCGATTTCCGCCGGGACCTGCATGCGCACCCGGAACTGTCCTTCAAGGAATTCCGGACCACGGACAAGCTGGCCGAACGGCTCGAAGCCGCAGGCCTCACCCCCCGCCGGCTGGAGGGCACTGGACTTACCGTGGATGTGGGCGAGGGGCCGATCGCCACTGCCCTGCGCGGAGACATCGATGCGCTGCCCATCATCGAGGAGACAGGCCTGCCCTTCGCCTCGAAAAACCATGGCGTAACGCACGCCTGCGGCCACGACGTCCACACCACCACCATGCTGGGCATCGCCCTGGTGCTGCACCGCATGCACCAGGACGAACCGCTCGGCGCCACCGTCCGCATCATCTTCCAGCCCGCCGAGGAAACCATGCCCGGCGGCGCGCACGCGTGCATCGAGCAGGGCGTGCTGGACGGGGTTCCCCGCATCCTGGCCCTGCACTGCGATCCGCGCATCGACGTAGGCAAGATCGGTACGCGCATCGGCGCCATCACCTCCGCCTCGGACACCATCCGGATCGAGCTCTCCGGCCGCGGCGGCCACACCTCGCGCCCGCACCTGACCGAGGACCTCGTGTTCGCCCTGGCGCAGATCGCCGTCAATGTGCCGGCAGTCCTGTCCCGCCGGGTGGATGTCCGCAGCGGGGTTTCAGTGGTGTGGGGCCAGATCTCGGCCGGCTCCGCTCCGAACGCCATCCCCGGCACCGGCTACATGGCCGGAACCATGCGCTGCCTGGACCGCGAGGCATGGCACGCCGCCGGTGAACTGCTGGACGAAGTGGTGCATCAGGTGGCCGCCCCGTACGGCGTGGACGTGCGGCTGGAGCACACCAGGGGAGTGCCGCCTGTGGTGAACTCCGAGCATGAAACAGCCATCATCGAGGCATCCGCCCGGGCCGAAATCGGTGAAAGCGCCGTGGTGCTGACTCCGCAGTCCATGGGCGGGGAGGACTTCGCCTGGTTCCTCGCGGAGCTTCCGGGCGCCATGATGCGGCTCGGCACCAAAACCCCCGGCGGTGAGGAATACGATCTTCACCGCGGCGACTACATCCTGGACGAACGGGCCCTGGGCCTCGGCATCCGGGTGCTCACGGCTGCGGCGCTGCGCACCATCCGCGACCTTTAGCGGCGGCGGCACGCGCCGCCGTCGTACTTTCTAAAACCACAACGGAGCTTCCCCAGTTAGGCTCAGTAAGTTGTGCACAATCTAGTTGCGCGCTATGGTTGTGGCATGACTGATGTTCCCCGGCTGAACCGCCAGGTGTGCTTTGCGCTCTACTCCGCATCCCGTGCCGCCACCGCCGTCTACCGGCCTGTCCTCGAAGAGCTGGGCCTCACGTATCCGCAGTACCTGGTGATGCTGGTGCTGTGGGAAAGCGAGCCGCGCGGCGTGAAGGAACTGGGCGAAGAGCTTGGACTGGACTCGGGCACCCTGTCACCCCTGCTCAAGCGCCTGGAATCGCTGGGGCTTGTGGAGCGCCGGCGGTCCGAAGAGGACGAACGCCGGGTCGCCATCCACCTGACGCCGGCCGGCCGGGAGCTGAGCGGAAAGGCCGGCGCCATCCCGCAGCGGCTGGCGGACGCCGCCGGGCTGACAGCCAACGAACTGGACCAGCTGCGCGACACCCTGGGCCGGCTGACGGCCGCCCTGCACAACGCGCTCTGACATTGAAGATTTCAACCCACAACAGGACGGAAACACCGTGAAACCCCTTTACACTGCAGAGGCGCTTGCCTCCGGCGAAGGCCGCGACGGCAACGCACGTACCAACGACGGCAAACTGGACGTCACCCTTTCAAGCCCCGTGGAGCTTGGTGGAACCGGCGAGGGCACCAACCCCGAACAGCTCTTCGCTGCCGGCTACGCCGCCTGCTTCCACTCCGCGCTCCGGCTGGTGGGCCGCAAGGAACGCGCGGACCTGACCGATTCGGCAGTGGCCGCCAAGGTCCACCTCGGACAGCTGGACACCGCAGGTTTCGGGCTGGCGGCGGAACTGGAGATCGCCCTGCCGGCACTGGACCTGGCCACCGCTGAGGCGCTCGTGGCCAAAGCCCATGAAATCTGCCCCTACTCCAATGCCACCCGCGGAAACATCACCGTGGACCTGAAGATCCTGGAGTACGCCGCATGAGCGTTGCAACGCTTCCCGCAACCACCCGTGAAATCCAGCTGGCTTCCCGGCCCGCGGGCCCGCCGGTTCCGGAGAACTTCCGGCTTACCGAGTCACCGTTGCCGGAACTCCAGGACGGCCAGGTCCTGGTCCGCAACCTCTTTATGTCCGTCGATCCCTACATGCGCGGGCGCATGAATGACGTCAAGTCCTATTCCGCGCCCTTCGCGCTGGACAAGGCGCTCGACGGCGGCGCCGTGGGGGAGGTGATTGCCTCCCGTTCGGAGCGCCATCACGAAGGCGACGTGGTGGTGCATCCCCTGGGCTGGCGCGAATACGCAGTAGTAGACGCTGCCGCAGCCACGCCCGCACGCACCGACCTCGCCCCCGCGTCCGCTTTCCTCGGTGCACTGGGCATGACGGGGCTGACGGCCTACGCCGGCCTGCTCAAGGTCGCAGAGTTCAAAGCCGGGGACGCCGTGTTCGTCTCGGGCGCGGCCGGCGCCGTGGGCTCACTGGTGGGCCAGATCGCCAAAGCCATGGGCGCATCCCGCGTGATTGGTTCCGCGGGCACGCCTGCCAAGGTGGCCCGGCTGCTGGAACTCGGCTTTGACGCTGCCTTCGACTACCACGACGGTCCGGTGCTGGAGCAGCTGCAGAAGGCAGCCGGTCCCGGCGGCATCGACGTCTACTTCGACAATGTGGGTGGCGAGCACCTGGAAGCGGCACTGGCCACGCTCAACGTCGGCGGGCGGGTGGCGATGTGCGGCGCCATTGCACAGTACAACTCCACCGAACCCACTCCGGCGCCCCACAACCTGATGCTCGCCATCGGCAAGCAGCTCACCCTTAGGGGCTTCCTGGTGGGCGGCCAGCGGCAGCACGCCGCGGAATTCGCCGAAAAGATGGCGGGCTGGCTCGCAGACGGCACTGTCCGCTACGACGAGACCATCCTGGACGGGCTCGAGAATGCCCCGCAGGCGTTTATGGACCTGCTCGACGGCGCCAACACCGGCAAGATGCTGGTCCGCCTCTGACGGCTGTCCGGCAGCTGAACAACAGTAGGGGGCCGCACCCAAGTGCGGCCCCCTACTGATTGGTAACAACTTGTAAACAATCTCCGGAATGGGGTCCTGGTGTGCTACGGAGACGTGGCACAGGCCACTAAAGTAGGTGCAATCAGTGCGCTCCGGCGCAGTGCTGCGGGCTGTCAGTGAAAACAGAATTTCAGTGCAGAAACGGACACTCATTGAATTCGAGCCGTAGCGCCACTCTCTTCATCCTGGAGGAAAATTGAAGACATCACTGCGTGCACAATTCAAGCGCGGTTCCATGGCAGGCCTGGCTACCGTCAGCGCCTCTGCCCTTCTGTTGACCGCCTGCGGCGCAGCCCCTGAAGCCGGAAGCACCTCATCCGCCGGTGCCAGCGACTACACCGGCTGCATCGTCTCCGACTCCGGTGGATTCGACGACCAGTCCTTCAACCAGTCCTCCTACGAGGGCCTGAAAAAGTCCGAGAAGGACCTGGGGATCAAGGTCAACCAGGTGGAGTCCAAGACCAACAACGACTTCGAGCCCAACCTCCGCGCCATGGTCACGGCAGGATGCGACCTGACCGTCACCGTCGGCTTCCTGCTGGGTGACGCCACCAAGAAACAGGCCACTGACAACCCGGACAGCCACTTCGCCATCATCGACTTCGGCTACGCGACCCCCATCAGCAACGTCAAGCCGATCATCTACGACACCGCCCAGGCAGCGTTCCTGGCCGGCTACCTGGCAGCCGGCACCACCAAGACCGGCACGGTGGCCACCTTCGGCGGCATCAAGATCCCCACCGTCACCATCTTTATGGACGGCTATGCCGACGGCGTGAAGTACTACAACCAGCAAAAGGGCAAGGACGTCAAGCTCCTTGGCTGGAACAAGGAAGCCCAGGACGGCAGCTTCACCGGCGACTTCGAGAAGCAGGACGTGGGCAAGCAGCTCACCCAGAACTTCCTGGACCAGGGCGCCGATATCGTGATGCCGGTGGCCGGCCCGGTGGGCAAGGGAGCCGGTGCGGCGTTGAAGGAAGCCAAGGCAGCGGGTAAGGACGTCAAGCTGATCTGGGTTGACTCCGACGGCTACCTCACCGCACCCGACTACAAGGACATCATGCTGTCCTCGGTGATGAAGCAGATGGGCGAGGCCGTGGAAACCGTGGTCAAGGAGGACAAAGACGGCAAATTCAGCAATACCCCGTACGTTGGCACGCTGGCCAACGACGGCGTGCAGCTGGCCCCGTTCCACGACCTTGAGTCCCAGGTCCCGGCGGACCTGAAGTCCGAACTGGACCAGATCAAGAAGGACATCGTGGACGGCAAGCTGAAGGTCGAGTCGGCAGCCAGCCCCAAAGCCTGACCCTGCATGTAGCGCCGCCGCCCGGCTGGTCGATGACCGGCCGGGCGGCGGTGCTTTTTGCTGCTGCCTGCCGCATTTGGGCTACCGCCCGCTCATCCCAGGACTGCAACCACTAGGCTGGTGCTGCAGCCACATATCCCGTCCGGTCGATCACTGGACGCTTCGAGATTGGTCAGAGTTTTGAAACTTGAACTCAGAGGAATCACCAAACGCTTTGGGACCCTGCTCGCCAACGATCACATCGACGTGGTGGTTGAACCCGGCCAGATCCACTGCCTGCTGGGCGAGAACGGGGCCGGCAAATCAACCCTGATGAATGTGCTGTACGGCCTGTATGAGCCGTCCGAAGGTGAAATCCTCATCGATGGTAAAGCCGTTTCCTTCCGCGGCCCGGGCGATGCCATGGCGGCCGGGATCGGCATGGTGCACCAGCACTTCATGCTGGTCCCCGTTTTCACGGTCGCCGAGAATGTGGCCCTCGGCGCCGAACCCACCAAGGCCGCCGGCTTCCTGAACCTGGACGAGACCCGGCGCCGGATCAAGGAAATCTCAGACCAGTATGGCTTCGACGTTGATCCTGACGCCCTGGTGGAGGACCTGCCCGTGGGCGTCCAGCAGCGTGTTGAAATCATCAAGGCGCTGGTGCGCAACGCCAAGGTCCTGATCCTCGATGAACCCACCGCTGTGCTGACGCCGCAGGAAACGGACGAGCTCCTGGACATCATGCGCCAGCTTAAGTCCGGCGGCACGTCCATCGTCTTCATCTCGCACAAGCTGCGGGAAGTGAAGGAAGTCTCGGACACCATCACGGTGATCCGGCGCGGAAAGGTGGTGGGGGAAGCCAGTCCCACCGCACCCACCGCAGAGCTTGCCTCCATGATGGTGGGGCGCGCCGTCAGCCTGAACCTGGACAAGGCACCGGCCCAGCCGAAGGAAAAGACCTTCGAGGTCCGGGACCTCACCGTCATCGCACCCAGCGGCCACCACGTGGTGGACGGCCTCAGCTTCGATATTGCCCGCGGCGAAATCGTGGCAGTGGCCGGGGTGCAGGGCAACGGCCAGACCGAACTCACCGAAGCCATCCTCGGCCTCCAGGACCGTGTATCGGGTTCCATCACACTGGACGGCAAGGAGTTGCTGGGCCGGTCGGTCAAGGAAGTCCTGAACGCAGGCGTCGGCTTCGTTCCGGAGGACCGCAAGGTGGACGGACTGGTGGGCACGTTCTCTGTAGCGGAGAACCTGGTCCTGGACCTCTACGACAAGCCCCCGTTCGCCAAGGGCATCAGCATGAGCCCGGCGAAGATCCTGGAAAACGCCAAGGCGCGCATTGGCGAGTTTGACGTGCGGACGCCCTCCGCCGTCGCCGCCGCCGGCACACTCTCCGGCGGCAACCAGCAGAAAGTGGTGATGGCGCGCGAGCTTTCCCGGCCACTGCGCCTCTTCATCGCCTCACAGCCCACCCGCGGCGTGGATGTGGGTTCCATCGAGTTCCTGCACCGCCGGATCGTGGCCGAGCGGGATCAGGGCACACCGGTGATGATCATTTCCACTGAGCTGGACGAGGTCATGGAACTGGCGGACCGGATCGCCGTGATTTACAAAGGCAAACTGGTGGGCATCGTTCCGGCCGGCACCGGCCGCGACGTCCTGGGCCTCATGATGGCGGGAATCCCGCCGGAGGAACATACGCCTGTGCCGCAACCAGGGCCGGCATCCACCGCTGCTGCCACGTCCTCCACGTCTGACGCCGAAGGAGGCGACCATGTCTGACAAGCATCCCCCCAAGCACGCGGCCGGTGAACCCGGCCCCGGGGCAGAGGAGGCCACGCCCGCGGAAGACTCGACGGCCGCCGTGGTCTCCGTTGACACGGCCGGCGGTGCCATGGGGCCCTCCGCCGTCCCGGCCACTGCCCAGAGCGGTCAACTGCCGGGCGGCCCTGACACCGTTCTGCGCAGGATCTTCACCGGCAGCGGCATGGTTTCGGTCCTCGCCGTACTGCTGGCGCTCATCATCGGCGGACTCCTGATCGCCAGCACCGACAAGCAGGTGGCCACCACCTCCACGTACTTCTTCGCTCGTCCCACCGACTTCCTGGCGGCCGTCTGGAACGCCGCCACCCGCTCCTACATAGCACTGTTCCAAGGCTCGGTCTTCAACCCGCGCGGCAACAGCGTTGCCGCCCAGTTCGCGCCCTTCATGGAGACCCTCACCATCGCCACGCCGCTCATCACGGCCGGCCTCGGCGTCGCACTGGCCTTCCGCGCGGGCCTGTTCAACATCGGCGCCCAGGGCCAGATCATCGTGGCCGGCATCCTGGCAGCCTGGGTGGGCTTCGCGCTCCACCTTCCCGTGGGCCTGCACCTGCTGCTGGTCCTGGTGGCGGGCATCATCGGCGGCGCCTTCTGGGGCGGACTCGTAGGTGTCCTCAAGGCACGGACCGGCGCCCACGAGGTCATCCTGACCATCATGTTCAACTACATCGCGCTGTACTTCCTGCGGTACCTGCTGAACACGCCGGCCTTCCAGCGGCCGGGGGAGACCAACCCCATCTCGCCCATCCTGGACCCGAGCGCCGTGTACCCGCAGATTTTTGGCACGCAGTACCGCCTGCACCTCGGGTTCCTCCTGGCCATCGCGGCCACGGTCCTGGTGTGGTGGCTGCTGAACCGCTCCACCGTTGGCTTCGAATTCCGGGCCGTGGGCGCCAACCCCAAGGCTGCGCAGACCGCCGGCATCAACGTCTCCCGGTCCACCATCCTGGTGATGGCCATCGCCGGCGGGCTTGCCGGTATGTCCGGCGTGGCCCAGGTGGCGGGCACTGAGAAAGTCCTGACCGACGGCGTAGCCGCCACGTACGGATTCGACGCCATCACCGTTGCCCTCCTGGGACGTTCGACGCCGTGGGGCACCTTCGCCGCGGGCCTCCTGTTCGGCGCCTTCCGCGCAGGAGCCGTCCAGATGCAGATCCAGACCGGAACCCCCATCGACATCGTCCTGGTGGTCCAGTCCCTGATCGTGCTCTTTATTGCTGCACCGCCACTGGTCCGGGCCGTCTTCGGACTGAATCCCCGGCGGAAGAAGCAGGCCCGCACGGCCAAGTCCCGCAAGGCAGCAACCACCGGAGGTGCAGCATGAGCACAACAGTTTCCTCACCCCGGCCTGGAAAGCCCCAGCCGGACAGCACAGCATCAGATACCGGCCCAGCCGCCATCTCCACCAAACCCGTGACCTGGCGGACCCCGGTCCTGCTTACCTCCTTCGGGTTGATTGCCCTGGTCTTCTTCGGCCTGCTGGCACCCAACCAGACCGCCAGCTTCGGGATCTCCACCGGCGAGGACTTTTTCCAGCTGCCGGCACTGCAGGTCAATGCCTTTGCCGGCGGGATCGTCCTCTCAGTCCTCCTGCTGGGACTCGCCGGCTACGCCGTCTACCTCAAGACCAAGGGCAGGCCCGCTCCGGGCTGGCTGACGGTGGCGTTTATCGTCCTGTTCGTGGCCGCGTTCCTCATCTGGGTGGTGGGTGGCGCCCGGACCCCGAACATTTCCCTCGCCGGCCTTATTGCCGGGTCTGTCACCCTGGCGGTCCCGCTGGTGTTCGGCTCGCTGTCCGGCGTCCTGTGTGAGCGCGTGGGCGTGGTGAACATCGCCATCGAGGGCCAACTCCTGGGCGGCGCCTTCACCGCCGCCATCGTGGCCAGCATGACGCAGAACCCGTTCATCGGGCTGGCGGCCGCCGCCGTTGCCGGAGCCGTCGTGTCCATGGTGCTGGCGTTGTTCAGTATCAAATACCTCGTCAACCAGATCATCGTGGGCGTGGTGCTCAACGTCCTGGTCTCCGGTGTCACGGGATTCCTCTTCAGCACCGTGATGCAGGCCAACAAGGCCCAGTTCAATTCACCTCCCGGGCTGGACATCATCGAGATTCCCGTCCTGTCCAGCATTCCGATCATCGGTCCCATCCTGTTCCGCCAGTCCTTGGTGGGATACCTGATGTACATCGCGGTCCTGGTGGTCTGGGTAGGCCTGTTCAAAACCCGCTGGGGCCTGCGGGTCCGGGCCGTGGGTGAGCACCCGCAGGCTGCCGACACCCTGGGCATCAACGTCAACGCCACCCGGTTCTGGAACGTCACCCTGGGCGGGGCAGTGGCCGGCATCGGCGGGTCATTCTTCACCTTGGTGGCGATCGACAGCTTCACCAAGGAAATCTCCGGCGGGCGCGGCTTTATCGCGTTGGCCGCCCTGATCTTCGGCCGGTGGAACCCGATCGGAGCCTTCTTCGCCGCGCTGCTCTTCGGTTTCGCGGACAACCTGCAGAGCATCGTGACCATCATCGGAACCCCGGTACCCAGCCAGTTCATGGCCATGCTGCCCTACCTGGTGACAGTACTCGCCGTGGCCGGGTTGGTGGGCAGGTCCCGGGGCCCGGCGGCCAGCGGCATTCCCTATGTCAAGGGTTGACGCCGTGGCCGGAGCGATGGAACCGGACTGGTCCGCCCTGGAGGCTGCCGCCGTCGAGGCCATGCAGAAGGCCTACGTGCCTTATTCGAAGTTCCCGGTGGGGGCGGCGGCGCTGACCGAGGACGGCCGGATTGTCAGCGGCTGCAACGTTGAAAATGCCAGTTACGGGCTGACCCTCTGCGCTGAATGCGCGCTGGTGGGCAACCTGCACATGACCGGGGGCGGACTGCTCCGTGCCTTCTACTGCGTGGACGGCAACGGCAAGGTCCTGATGCCCTGTGGCCGCTGCCGCCAGCTGCTGTACGAATTCCGTGCGCCCGGCATGGAACTCATGACCACCCAAGGCATCAAGACCATGGACCAGGTGCTGCCCGACGCCTTCGGTCCCCAACACTTGGAGGAAACCCGGTGACAGATCCCCGCGCGCAGAACAACAACACCGCCGAAACGTTCGACGCCGTAGACATCATCCGCGTCAAGCGGGACAAAGGCACGCTCAGCCCCGAACAGATCGACTGGACCATCGACGCCTACACCAGGGGTGTCATCGCGGACGAGCAGATGGCCGCCCTGAACATGGCTATCCTGCTCAACGGCATGAACCACAGCGAGATAGCCCGGTGGACGGCCGCAATGATCGCCTCCGGCGAGCGGATGGACTTCTCCAGCCTGCGGCGGCCCGACGGCGGCCTGAAATACACCTCGGACAAGCACTCCACCGGCGGGGTGGGAGACAAGATCACCCTGCCCCTGGCGCCGCTCGTGGCCGTCTTCGGCGTTGCCGTTCCGCAGCTCTCCGGCCGTGGACTGGGGCACACCGGCGGCACCCTGGACAAGCTGGAGGCCATCCCCGGCTGGCGTGCCAGCCTCAGCAATGAGGAAATGCTGGCACAGCTGCAGAACGTGGGCGCAGTCATCTGCGCCGCCGGGGCCGGGCTGGCTCCCGCGGACAAAAAGCTGTACGCACTCCGCGACGTCACCGGCACCGTGGAGGCGATTCCGCTGATCGCATCCTCCATCATGAGCAAAAAGATCGCCGAGGGCACGGGCTCGCTGGTCCTGGACGTCAAGGTGGGCAGCGGCGCTTTTATGAAGGATGAGGCAAAGGCCCGCGAACTCGCCGAGACCATGGTGGCCCTGGGCAAGGACGCCGGGGTCAACACCGTGGCCCTCCTGACCAACATGAATACGCCGCTTGGACTCACCGCCGGCAACGCCATTGAAGTGGAGGAGTCCGTGGAGGTTCTGGCTGGCGGTGGTCCTGACGATGTGGTGGAGTTGACCGTCCGGCTCGCGGAGGAAATGCTCGCCGCCGCAGGAGTGCACGACGCCGATCCCGCCGCTGCGCTGAAGGACGGCCGCGCCATGGATGTCTGGAACCGAATGATCGAGGCCCAGGGCGGCGATCCGCGGGCCAAGCTGCCGGCGGCCCGGGAATCGGAGGTGGTTTACGCCCCGGCGGATGGCGTGCTGGTGGAGCTGGACGCCTTGGCCGTCGGGGTGGCCGCGTGGCGGCTCGGCGCTGGACGGGCGCGCAAGGAGGACGTAGTCCAGGCGGGTGCAGGGGTGCGCATGCATGCTAAGCCCGGCGCCGTGGTCCGGGCCGGCGAGCCACTGATGACCCTGCTGACCGATACCCCGGAACGCTTCGCCCGGGCCAAGGAAGCACTGGAGCATGCGGTGGTGATTGCGCCCGAGGGATCCAGGCCGGCGCAGCGCCTGATCATCGACCGCATAGCATAGGGTCCCATGCAGGCCATCAATGACTTCATCCTCGCGGCAGCCGGTCAGCCTTGGGTGCTGTTCCTGGTTCTGGCCTGTTGCATCATTGACGGCTTCTTTCCCCCCATTCCCAGCGAATCCGTGGTGGTGGGCCTTTCGGCCGTAGCGGCCACGGCGGATGTTCCCAACCCGTGGCTCCTGATGCTGGTGGCCGCGTTCGGGGCTTTCTCCGGCGACAACATCGCGTACCTGATCGGGCGGAGGGTGGGCACGAGTCGCTGGGCGTGGATGCGGGGACCCCGGATGCAGAGCGCATTCCGGTGGGCGGGCAGGGAACTGCGCAAGCGCCCGGCCTCGCTCATCCTCGTGGCACGGTTTGTTCCGATCGGCCGGGTGGCCGTCAACCTCACGGCCGGCGTCACGCACTACCCGCACCTGCGCTTCGTGGGCCTGACCGTTCTTTCGGCGTCCCTCTGGGCAGGCTATTCAGTGGGGATCGGCCTGTTTTTCGGCCAGTGGTTCGAGGACAACCACCTGCTGGGCGCGGCCATCGCCATCGTGTGCGCGGTGGCTCTTGGGGTGGTAGTGGACCTCGTGATCAACCGGGTGCGGCGCCGGGCCCCGATGATGGAGCGGATGAAGGAACCAGAAGCGTAGTTGAAGCGTTGTTCGGGCAGGCAGGGGCGTAGCGAACAGCGCCTTGGCCGTGGGACACTTAGGAACGATTTCCGCTTTGGCTGCGTCACTTCCGGCTGCGCCAGGTTGCATAGGAGCAAGACTGCGTGGAGTTTATTAATGAGGCCGTGCTCCATGCAGCGGGCCAGTGGTGGATTTACCCGGTCCTGTTGGTGTTTTTCTTTGTGGACGGCTTCGCCATGGTGGTCCCCAGCGAGACCCTTATCGTGGCCCTTGCGGCGTTCTCCCGGCACAGCGGCGAACCCAACCTGTGGATCCTCGGTTTCACCGCTCTGGTGGGCGCCATCGCGGGCGACAACATGGCCTTTATGCTTGGACGCCGGATTGGCCTGAACCGGTGGAAGTGGATGCGCCGGCCCAAGGTCCAGAAGGCTTTCGGCTGGGCGCGCTACGAGTTGGACAAGCGCGGCGCCGTGCTGATCTTCACTGCCCGTTACATTCCCTGGGGCCGGGTGGCGGTCAATTACGTCGCCGGAAGCACAGGCTTCTCCCACCGCCGCTTCTTCCTGCTGGACGCCTTCGCCTGCATCACCTGGGTGGGGTACTCCATCGGCATCGGCGTGCTGGCCAGTTCCTTCCCGTGGCTGCACAACAACCCCTTGCTCAGTGCCGGCATCGCCGTGGTGTTCGCCATCGTGCTTGGTGTCCTCCTCGACCACCTGCTCAGGTTGTGGCATAAGCACCTCGCCCGCAACGACGCCGAAGAAGTGGACGAGTGGCTCGACGGCGGCCGCTCCGGTGCCACGAAGCCGAATCCGGGGACCGCGGAGCTGCTTGCTCCAGCGGCCGGGGACGGCGAGCATGCGGCCACGGAGCGGCTGGCATAGAAGCCCTGCCCACCCTAAGGTGGGAACGTGACTGAGCCTATTGTTGATGCTGCCCCTGCCATCGATTTTGACCTGAAGAGCCTGCCCAAGGTGTCCCTTCACGACCACCTGGACGGAGGACTCCGTCCGGCAACGATCATCGAACTGGCCGAGGCCGTTGGGCACACCCTTCCATCCACCGATCCCGTGGCGCTGGGCCAGTGGTTCCGTGAGTCCGCTGACTCCGGCTCCCTGGTCCGTTACCTTGAAACTTTTGACCACACGGTTGCTGTGATGCAGACCGCCGAAGGCCTGTTCCGGGTTGCCAAGGAATTCGTCGAGGACCTCGCTGATGACGGTGTGGTGTACGGCGAAGTGCGGTGGGCTCCGGAGCAGCACCTGCAGAAGGGCCTCAGCCTGGATGAAGCAGTGGAGGCCGTGCAGGATGGCCTGGAGGCCGGCGTCGAGGCAGTGGGGGAGACCGGACGCGAAATCCAGGTAGGCCAGCTCATCACCGCAATGCGCCACGCCGACCGCGGCCAGGAGATTGCCGAACTGGCGGTCCGCCACCGGAACAAGGGAGCGGTGGGTTTTGACATCGCCGGCGCCGAAGACGGCTTCCTGCCTTCCCGCTTCCGTGACGCGTTCACCTACCTGGCCCAGCACAACTTCCCGGCCACCGTTCACGCGGGCGAGGCAGCCGGCCTGGACAGCATCCAGTCCGCCCTCGTGGACGGCCGGGCGCTACGCCTGGGCCATGGCGTCCGCATCGCCGAGGACATCATGGTGGAGTTCGACGACGACGAGGACACCGAGGACACCATCGGCCTGGTGACCCTGGGCGACCTCTCCAGCTGGGTCCGGGACCGCGGCATCGCCCTGGAAATCTGCCCGTCCTCGAACCTCCAGACCGGCGCCATTTCCGGGTTCGGCGAGGGCATCGAAAGCCACCCGCTGGACATGCTCTACCAGCTGGGCTTCAACGTCACCATCAACACCGACAACCGGCTGATGAGCGGCGTGACGCTGACCGACGAGTTCGAACTGCTGGTGGAAACCTTCGACTACGACCTCGACGACCTCCTGGAACTGACGCTGAACGCCGCCGAGGCATCCTTCCTGCCGCTGGAGGAGAAGGAAGCGCTGGTGGAATACATCAACGACGCTTACGCAAACCTTGGCTAACGAGCAGGCGGCCGGCAGCTCCCCGATGGGGGAGCTGCTCGGGACAATTGCCGCCCTGCGCGAGCACTGCCCCTGGATGGGCGCCCTGACACATGAGTCCCTCGTGGAGTATCTCCTCGAGGAGGCCTTCGAGGTGGCTGAGACCATTGAGGCAGGAACTTCAGGCGGAACCGCGGGGGAGCAGCACTTCGACGCCGAACTGCTCGGTGAGCTGGGCGACGTCCTGCTTCAGGTGGTCCTCCATGCCCGCCTCGCGGAGGAACGCGGCGCCTTTAAGTTCGACGACGTGGCCCGCGGCCTGAGTGCCAAAATGGTCCGGCGCAACCCCCACGTGTTCCGCCCGGACGGGTCCCTGCAGGACAGCTTCCCCGCGACGGTCGATGAGATCGTGCAGAAATGGGATGCCGTGAAACGGGCAGAGCGGCCACAGCGCACGGATCCGTTCGAAGGGATCCCGCTGGCCCTGCCGGCACTGGCGCGGGCGCAGAAGTCCATCGACCGCGCTGCAAGGGCCGGCGTCGACCTGCCTGCCGGGGCTCCCATTCCGGAAACGGAAGAAGAACTCGGCGGGCTGCTGCTCGCCGTCGTCCGTTCCGCCCATGCCAGCGGATTCGACGCCGAACGCGCCCTCCGCGGCGCAGTTCGGGACTACCAGCAGCACAACCCCCGGCAGCACCAACAGAGTTAACCGCATCATCATGACGTCCGGGGGCTGGATAGGTTTCCGTAACCCGGACCACTCTCGACTACGCTGGTCCCTGACGAGTACGTCGAGTTTTCAGCTGTATTTCCCCCGTTAATCGCCCATAAGGAGCAAATTCATGGCGCTTATCGATGCCATCCACGCCCGCGAGATCCTCGATTCCCGCGGCAACCCGACTGTAGAAGTTGAAGTCCTGCTTTCCGACGGCCAGATCGGCCGCGCGGCAGTTCCCTCCGGTGCTTCCACCGGCGAACACGAGGCCGTTGAGCTGCGTGACGGCGACAAGGGCCGCTACCTTGGCAAGGGCGTCCAGAAGGCCGTTGACGCCATCATCGACCAGATCGCTCCGGCCCTGACCGGCTTCGACGCCACGGACCAGCGCAGCATCGACCAGGCCATGCTGGACCTGGACGGCACCCCGAACAAGGGCAAGCTGGGCGCCAACGCCATCCTGGGCGTCTCCCTGGCCGTGGCCAACGCCGCCGCAGCTTCCGCCGACCTGCCCCTCTACAAGTACCTGGGCGGTCCCAACGCCCACGTCCTGCCGGTCCCGCTGATGAACATCCTCAACGGTGGCTCGCACGCCGACTCCGACGTCGACATCCAGGAATTCATGGTTGTCCCGCTGGGTGCCGAGACCTTCTCCGAGGGCCTGCGCTGGGGCGTTGAGGTTTACCACGCCCTCAAGTCCGTCCTGAAGGAAAAGGGCCTGGCCACCGGCCTGGGCGACGAAGGCGGCTTCGCACCCAACCTGCCGTCCAACCGTGCAGCACTGGACCTGATCCAGGAAGCCATCAAGAACGCCGGCTACACCCCGGGCAAGGACATCGCCCTGGCGCTGGACGTTGCCTCCTCCGAGTTCTTCACCGACGGTGCCTACCAGTTCGAGGGCAAGGCGCTGACCTCTGCCGAGATGAGCGCCTACTACGCCGAACTCGTCGCCGATTACCCGCTGGTCTCCATCGAGGACCCGCTGGACGAGAACGACTGGGACGGCTGGAAGACCCTCACCGACTCCATTGGTGACAAAGTCCAGCTGGTGGGTGACGACCTGTTCGTCACCAACCCCTCCATCCTGCAGCGCGGCATCGACACCAAGACCGCCAACTCCCTGCTGGTCAAGGTCAACCAGATCGGCTCCCTCACGGAGACGCTCGACGCCGTCAGCTTGGCACAGCGCGCCGGCTACACCACCATCACCTCGCACCGCTCCGGCGAAACCGAGGACACCACCATCGCCGATATCTCGGTGGCCACCAACGCCGGCCAGATCAAGACCGGCGCACCGGCCCGCTCCGAGCGCGTTGCCAAGTACAACCAGCTGCTGCGCATCGAAGAGGAACTCGACGACGCCGCACGCTACGCAGGCCGCAGCGCATTCCCGCGTTTCAAGGGCTAGTAGCCGCGTAAACCAATCACCGGTGGCTATGGTTGAAAGACCATAGCCACCGTTGTTGTTTCGGCATTGTTCCAGCCCAAAAAAGTGGCGGCCCCAGGCAGGCTGCGCGTTTCAGGAGTGTCATGGCTACCCGCCGTCCCAAAGTTCCCAAGGTTGCCACAGCCCGTCAGGGCACCCCACAGGCGGACCACGAGACCGCCGACGTCATCCGCGCTGATTTTGGTTCGGCCAAGGGAAAACCGGGCACGGCTGCGGCCGGCCATGAAGTATCGGGAAACGCACAGGCCGGCCACCGTACAGCGGGTGCGGACAACTCATCGCGGCCCGCTTCGGCAAGGGGGTCTGCAAAAGCGTCCGACGGCGGCGGGAAGGGTACCGGCGCCCATGGCGCCTCCCGGAGGGCCGGCACGGACCTGGCGGAGGAGCAGCAGCCCGTACCGGCCAAGGCGTTCTCCGGACGGATGCTCGCGCTGGCTGTTGTCATGATTGCCATCACCATCATGCTGGCGCCCACGGTGAAGATCTTTTTCGACAAGAGGGCCGAAATAGCGGCCCTGAACGCCGATATCGCTGCCCGTGAGGCCGAAGGCAACAGCCTGCGGCAGCAGGTTTCCCGCTGGCAGGACCCCAACTACGTGAAACAGCAGGCCCGCGACCGCATTAACATGGTTATGCCGGGTGAAACCGGCTACTGGGTCTTCGGCAGCGATCTGCCGGCCGGAGAAGCCGGTAGCCAGACCGGTGCAGCAGCACAAGACCCCGCCGATCTGCCGTGGGTGGATTCCCTGTGGGAGTCCATCACGCGCGCGGCCACAGACTGAACAGCAACAGGAAGGACGGCCAGCGACAGTGGAACCCTACACGGCAGCCGCCCGGGACGAATCCCGCCAACCATCACCGCAGGACCTGGAAGTACTGAGCCGCCAACTGGGACGGCCGGTCCGTGACGTAGTGGAAATTCCTGCGCGGTGCGTCTGCGGCAACCCGCTGGTGGCGGCCACAGCTCCGCGGCTGGGCAACGGGACACCCTTCCCCACCACCTTTTACCTCACGCACCCCGTCATCACCTCCGCCGTCTCAAGGCTGGAAGCGGCAGGAGTGATGAATGAGATGAATGACCAGCTTGCCGGCGATGAGGATCTGGCCGCTGCCTACCGCGGCGCCCATGAGGCATACCTGGCCGCCCGGGCTGCCATTGGCGAGCGTTCTGGCATAGGTGCAGTTCCTGAAATCGACGGTATTTCCGCCGGCGGCATGCCCACCCGCGTCAAATGCCTCCACGTCCTGGTGGGCCACTCGCTGGCCGCCGGTCCCGGGGTCAACCCCCTCGGAGACCAGGCCATCACTGCCATCAGCGAGTGGTGGACTGCAGACAAGTGCTACTGCGCCGGGGCATGGGATACCTCCGGGGAGGCGCCCTCCAGGGACCTGAGCCGCCACGGCCCGCAGGGGCTGCCTGACATCGTGGGCCGGCCCGCCCCCGTCCGCAAGGCCTCGGGCACCACAGCCGGCACTGCAGGGGCGGACCAGTGACGCGTGTCGCCGCCATCGACTGCGGCACCAACTCCATCCGCCTCCTGATCGCGGACATCGGGCGCAGCAACGGCACCACCACCCTCACCGACGTTGTGCGCGAAATGCGTGTGGTCCGGCTGGGCCAGGGCGTGGACGCCACCGGCGAACTGGCCCCCGAAGCCCTGGAACGCACCTTCGCAGCCACCGCCGATTACGCCCGGCTCATCAAGGAGCACGAAGCGGTCAAAGTACGCTTCGTTGCCACCTCGGCAAGCCGCGACGCCCGGAACCGGGACGTCTTCGTTGACGGCATCCGTACCCTCCTCGGCGTGGAACCCGAGGTCATCACGGGAGATGAGGAAGCCGCCCTGTCCTTTGCCGGCGCCAGCAGCGTCCTGCCCATCCTGGATGGACAGGAAGTGCTGGTGGTGGACCTCGGCGGCGGAAGCACCGAGTTCGTCCTCGGCACCGCGGCCGGCGTCAGGGCCGCCAAATCGGTGGACATCGGATGCGTCCGCCTCACCGAACGCCACCTGCGTCAGGATCCGCCCACGCCGGAACAGATCGCGGCTGCCCAGGCCGATGTGGACAACGCCATTGCCCGCGCAGGCCAGGACGTTCCGCTGGAACGCGCCACCGCCGTCGTCGGCGTTGCCGGCTCCATCACCACCATTACCGCTCACGCCATGCGGCTGCCCGAATATTCGCCGGACGCGATCCATGGCACCGAGCTGTCCCTGGATACTGTCCGCGCTGCCGCCAACGACCTCCTGGCCATGGACCGCGCAGACCGCGCCGCCCTGCCCTACATGCACCCGGGCCGCGTGGACGTCATCGGCGCAGGTGGACTGGTGTGGGGCCGGATCCTCGAACGGCTGCACGAACTGACCGGTGGGCGCATCACCACCGCCACTGCGAGCGAACACGACATCCTCGACGGCATCGCCCTGAGCATCGGCTGACCGCCCATGCAGAAACATGCAACCGGGATGACGCCACCGCTCGGGCGGGCCGGCGCGGCTCTGCTGGCACTGCTCCTGGCCGCCTGCTGCCTCGGAACGGGGCTCTTCACCGCACCCGGTGCCCGGGCGGACGAGTGGCGCGACAAGCAGTACTGGCTCGCTGAATCCGGAATCACCAAGGCCTGGGAGGTCTCCAAGGGCGCCGGCGTCAAGGTGGCGGTGATCGACAGCGGCGTGGACGCCAAGCACCCTGACCTCAAGGGCGCCGTGGTGGGCGGCTACGACGCTTCCGGCTCAGGGCAACCCGATGGCCAAAAGGTGGTGGGCTCCAAGACCGAACACGGCACCCTGGTGGCCACCATGCTTGCAGGACGCGGACACCAGCCTGCCGATGCCACAGCCAGTCCATCACTGGGACCAGCAGGCCTTCCGCCGGATGGAATCGTGGGCGTGGCTCCGGAAGCGCAGATCCTTTCGGTCTCCACCTGGCTTGGCTCAACGAACCCCTCCGGCAAGAGTGACCAGGACCAGATCCCCGAAGCGGTCCGCTGGGCCGTGGACAACGGGGCCAAAGTCATCAACATCTCCCTTGGCAGCACCACTCCGCAGTGGCCGCAGAGCTGGGACGCCGCCTTCCTCTATGCCGAGCAAAAAGACGTGGTGATCGTGGCCGCCGCCGGCAACCGGGTGGGCGGCAACATCCAGGTGGGCGCACCTGCCACTATCCCGGGCGTCCTTACCGTGGCCGGACTGGACCGTAAGGGAACCGCGTCTGTTGACGCCTCCTCGCAGGGCATCAGCATCGGCGTTGCGGCGCCGGCCGAAAACCTGCTGGGCGGTGTTCCGGGCGGCAGCTACGCGGAATGGGCCGGAACCTCAGGCTCCACGCCCATAGTTGCCGGGGTAGCCGCGCTGATCCGGTCCAAGTGGCCGGACATGAGCGCCAAGCAGGTCATCAACAGGATTGTTGCCACGGCCAAGGACTCGGGCGCCCCCGGCAAGGACCCCCTTTACGGTTTCGGTGTGCTGAATGCCGAGGCAGCCCTCAAGGACGACGTTCCTGAGGTATCGGCCAACCCGCTGGGTTCCATCGCCGAATGGATCAGGGTCCACCGCCGCGGAAACCTTGCCACACCCACTCCCGTCCCCACCGCTGAGGTCCCCAGCGCAGTACCCACGCTGCCGGAGGCCACCGTGCCCGCAGTGAAGGCTCCCTCCCAGCGGGACAGTGCCTTGGGCGCCGCCGTCGTGATCGGTTTTGGCCTGCTGTTTGTGGCCATTATTGCGGCAGCGGTCATCCAGCTGAGGCGGGCCGCCAGGAACCCGGGTGAATTGCGGGAGGAGCCCGATACCGGGGTGGTGGACAGGGTGGATTCCCGCCGGCAAACCTAGGGTCCGGAGCCTTCCCGGCAGTTAGTGAAGATTTTCACAAACTGCTGTATCCTTGGAGCTATGGCAACCACCCCAGAGCTCCAGGACCGTCCCCGGGTACTCGTCGTCGGCGGCGGGTACGTCGGCCTGTACGTAGCACTCAAACTGCAGAAGAAGATCGCGAATGCCGGTGGCATCGTCACCCTCGTGGATCCACTGCCCTACATGACCTACCAGCCGTTCCTGCCCGAGGTGGCCGGCGGCAACATCGAGGCCCGCCATGCCGTGGTCTCCCACCGCAAGCACCTCCAGCAGACCGAACTCATCCAGGGCCGCGTCACCTCGATCGACCACGAAAACCGCACCGCGGTAGTGGCTCCCGCCGATGGCGGCGCACCTTTCGAGGTTCCCTATTTCGACGTCGTCCTGGCCGCCGGCGCCATCACCCGCACTTTCCCCATCAAGGGCCTCGCGGACAAGGGCATTGGCCTGAAGACCATCGAGGAAGCCGTTGCCCTGCGCAACAAGCTCCTGGAGCGCATCGAACTCGCCTCCACCATGACCGACCCCTCTGCCCGCGCCAAGGCCCTCACCTTCGTAGTGGTGGGCGGCGGTTTCGCCGGCATCGAGTGCATCACCGAGATGGAGGACCTGGCCCGCGCCGCGGTCCGCAACAACCCGCGCATCAAGCAGGAGGAAGTCCGCTTCGTCCTGGTCGAAGCCATGGGCCGGATCATGCCGGAAGTTACCGCCAAGCAGGCCGAATGGGTTGTGGAGCACCTCCGCAGCCGCGGCATCGAGGTGCTGCTGAACACCTCGCTGGACAGCGCCGAAGGCACCCTCAAGCTCATCAACCTGCCGGACAAGTCCCCGGCCCAGGAATTCGAAGCGGACACCCTGGTGTGGACCGCAGGCGTGCAGGCCAACCCCATGGTCCGCTCCACCGACTTCCCGCTGGAGCCCCGCGGCCGCGTGCGTGTCCTTCCGGACCTGCGCATCGCCGGTGACGAAGGCATCATCGACAACGCCTGGGCTGCCGGCGACATCGCCGCCGTTCCGGACCTCACCGGCAAGGGCCTCCCGGACGGCACCTGCGTCCCCAACGCCCAGCACGCACTCCGCCAGGCCAAGCGCCTCGCCAAGAACCTGTGGGCCTCCCGCTGGGACAAGCCGCTCAAGGACTACAAGCACAAGAACCTGGGCGCCGTTGCCGGCTTCGGCGAGTGGAAGGGTGTTGCCAACATCAACCTCGTGGGCAGCATTGGCCTCAAGGGCGGGCTCGCCTGGCTGGCACACCGTGGCTACCACGGCCTGGCCATGCCCACGTTCGAGCGCAAGTTCCGTGTGATCTTCAACTGGATCCTCGCCTTCTTCGCCGGCCGCGACACCACGCAGCTGCTGGACCTGGACAACCCCCGCGGCGCCTTCGTGGCAGCAGCCACCCCGGCTCCCAAGCCCGCGGCCGCACCTGCTGTCGACGCCGCACCGCCGGCAGGCGCTGCAGGCTCAGCGGAAAAGACGAAGGTTGATCCCAAGGAAGCCGTTACGGCCAACGCCAAGTAACACCGGTTCTGCCTGGGGCACGGGTGTGAACACCCTGCCTTAACGCACGACGGCGGCTGTCCCCTGTTGGGGGACGGCCGCCGTTTGCGTCGGCGCAACTTTTCCCCTTCTAGACTGGCACCATGAGTGGCGAGAAGAACCTGCAGGCCCTGATCGCGGGGATGCACCCGGTACAGCGCAGCGGCGAGTATGTCTACGTCCTGTGGCCGCATGGCCGGCCCCTGGCGCCCGGCATCGAGGCGGCGGTCCGCGAAGCCGAAGGCCTGACGGTGGTGCTTCCCCGGGCCGCAGCGGACAGGGAAGGGCTGTCCTACGACTTTGTGGCGGCCTGGATCACTTTGGAAATCCATTCCGCGCTGGAAGCCGTGGGGCTGACCGCCGCAGTCAGCAAAGCCCTCACGGAGGCCCGGATCAGCTGCAACGTCCTGGCAGGCTTCCATCACGACCACCTCCTGGTGCCGGTGGCTGACGCACCCCGGGCTCTTGAGGTCCTTGCCGGACTTTCCGCCCGGAGCAGGCAGAGCCCCGCCGGGTTGCTGGAGCCCGTCCAGCTGGCGGGCAACGCGCACGGGCTGGATGAGGTACGGCCTCCCATCCCCGGACTGCAGCTGCGCGACGAAGCTCCGGCCGACAGGGATGCGATCCTCGCGCTGACAGCCGAAGCATTCGCCATCTCCCCGGCTACCGGCCTTCCCGCTGACGGGGAACCAGTGGAAGTCAATGTGCTCCGGGAACTGTTTGACTCCCGGGAATACCTGCCCGGCTTCAGTGTGGTGGCGGAGCTGGACGGCGAAGTGGTGGGCCATGTCATCAGCACCCGCGGATGGGTGGGCAGTCAGGAACTCCTCGGACTCGGCCCGATCAGTGTTACACCGCGGCTCCAGAGACAGGGAATAGGCTCCGCCCTGATGAAGGAGACCATCGCCCGGGCCAACGCGGCGGGGGAGAACGGCATCGCCCTCCTGGGCAGCACAGGGTACTACCCGCGGTTTGGCTTCGTTCCTGCTGCCTCGCTGGGCGTCCTGCCGCCTGAGGAAGTGTGGGGCGACAATTTCCAGCTCCTGCCGCTCGCGCTCTGGCCCGGCGGCATCCACGGCGTCTTCCGGTACGCCGAACCATTCACCCGTCTCTGACGGGATACCATGGATCCGTTGCCCCAGTAGCCCAATTGGCAGAGGCAGCGGACTTAAAATCCGCGTGTTGTGGGTTCGAGTCCCACCTGGGGTACCAACGCGCCGCCCGTGGTCGGGGCGGTGATCCATGGAAGCCGCCCGCCTTGCGGGCGGCTTCCTGCGTTTAATTCCACATATGCAACGACTGTTATGCAGATGTGACCTCAGTCACTTATGTTCGCCTGGGATATGCATTAGCTTGAAGCTAAATCAGGAACACCTGATTTTTCGTGTCAAAGGCCGTTCGCACCTTTAGATCGAGGAGCTCGTAAATGACTTTATTCCCCCATGCGGGAACCCGCGCCGCCAAGCTGACAGTGCTTGGCATTGGCGTCGCCTTTATGGCGACAGCCTGCGGCGGTTCGTCCACACCCACGGCGTCCGAGTCCACCACCGCCGCTGCGGCAGGAATTGCATGCCCGGCTCCAGGCTCCACGGGCGGAAGCTCCGCGCCCGCCACCGGTGGAGGCGGAGGTGGAGCGGTTCCACCGTCCAAGGGTTCAACCGCAACCCCGCTTAAGCTTGGTTCGCTGCTGCCCACCACCGGTTCACTGGCTTACCTTGGTCCGCCCGAAATTGCAGGCGTGAACCTCGGCGTCAAGGAAGTCAATGACGCCGGCGGCGTCCTGGGCAAGCCCATTGAGGTTGTCCACCGGGATTCCGGCGACACCAAGACGGACATCGCCACCCAGTCCACCAACGCCCTGCTCGGCCAGGGCGTCAACGCGATCATCGGCGCGGCATCCTCGGGTGTTTCCAAGACAGTTATCAACCAAATCACCGGTGCCGGTGTCCTTCAATTCTCGCCGGCGAACACCTCGCCCGATTTCACCACCTGGGATGACAAAGGCCTCTACTGGCGCACGGCACCCTCGGACGTACTGCAGGGCAAGGTCCTGGGCAACTACATGGCAACGTGTGGCGCCCAGACAGTGGGCATGATCGTCCTGAACGATGCCTACGGTACGGGCCTTGCAAAGAACATCAAGGCAGCCTTCGAAGGGGCCGGCGGCAAAGTGGTTGCCGAGGAACTCTTCAATGAGGGCGACAGTCAGTTCAGCAGCCAGGTGGACAAAGTCCTTGCCGCTAAGCCTGACGCCATCGCCCTGATCACCTTCGACCAGGCCAAGAGCATCGTCCCGCTGATTTCCGGCAAGGGCGCCAAGCCCAGCCAGATGTTCCTGGTGGACGGCAACACTTCCGACTACAGCAAGGACTTCCAGGCCGGGACCATGCTGGGCGCGCACGGAACGTTCCCCGGAACGTTCGCTAACGAAGCGTTCACGAAGAAGCTCCTCCAAATTGATCCGGCCCTGAAGGACTTCACCTACGGCGGTGAGTCCTATGACGCCGTGAACCTGATCGCGTTGGCTTCCGAAGCCGCCGGCAGCACCAGTGGTCCGGAGATCGCCAAGCAGCTCAAGGGAGTCTCGGAGTCGGGCGAGAAGTGCAGCAACTTCTCCTCCTGCGTCACCCTGCTGCGCGAGGGCAAGGACATCGACTACGACGGCCAGTCAGGTCCGGTGACCTTCTCCGATGCCGGTGACCCCACCGAGGCCTACATCGGCATCTACGAGTACACCAACGACAACAAGCTCAAGCCCCTCCAGTCTGAGTTTGGCAAGCTCTAACAGCAGTTCCTGACACACAAAGGGAGCCTCCGTCCAACTGGACGGAGGCTCCTTTTCTGTTACCGGCGTTTAGCCCTCTTCGACGGTGTCGGCCAGGGTGCCGAGGTAGAGCTGGATGACCTTGGGGTCCTTCATCAGCTCACGGCCGGTGCCGGTGTAGGCATCCCTGCCCTGGTCCAGGACGTAGCCACGGTCGCAGATCTGCAGGCACCGGCGGGCGTTCTGTTCCACCATGATCACGGACACGCCCGCCCGGTTGATCTCATGGACCCGGAGGAACGTCTCGTCCTGCTTGACGGGGGAGAGCCCCGCGGAGGGCTCGTCCAGCAGCAGCACTGCCGGGTCCATCATCAGGGCCCGCCCCATGGCCACCATCTGGCGCTCACCGCCGGACAGCGAGCCTGCCCGTTGTGCGCGGCGCTTGCCGAGCTCGGGGAACAGGCTGGTGACGAAATCGAAGCGCTCGGCGAAGTCCTTGGGCCGCTGGAACATGCCCATCTGGAGGTTTTCCTCGATGGTCAAAGCAGCAAAAACATTGTTCGTCTGCGGAACAAATCCCACGCCGCGGCTCACCAGCTTGTTGGCCTTCAGCCCGGTAATGTCCTGGCCGCGGACCACCACGGTGCCCGAATGGACCTTGACCAGCCCGAACATCGCCTTCAGGAGCGTCGACTTGCCGGCACCGTTGGGGCCGATGATGCCGATGAGTTCGCCTTTGCGGGCCTCAATACTGCAGCCGTTGAGGATGTTGACCCCCGGCAGGTAGCCTGCCACCAGATTGGTGACCTTCACCACCGAGTCGCTGTCGCTGACCGGCTGGGCGGCGGGCGCCGCGCTTGTACTGCTGCTCATTGGCTGTCCTTCTCTGTGCGGTCCCTGCCACTGACATCCGTGCTGCTGTGGCGGCCGGGAGCCCCGTCCCCGGCAGGCCGTTCCGCCTGCCGGGATGTTCCGGTTTCTTCGGCCACCACATCAAGTGAAATGATGCCCGCATTTTCGGTTCCCACCACCGACTCTTCATCGCTGACCAGCTCAGCTGCCAGTTCCTTGATGCCCTCCGAGTCGCCCAGGTCCACATCGTGGTGGGCGCCGAGATAGGCATCAATGACCGCGGGGTTTTTCATGACCTCGGTCGGCGGGCCCTCAGCCACCACCTTGCCCTCCGCCATCACCACCACCCAGTCGGCTATGTGGCGGACCATGTGCATGTCGTGCTCGACGAACAGCACGGTCATGCCTTCTGCCTTGAGGTTCTTAATGTGGTCCAGCAAAGACTGCGTCAACGCAGGGTTCACGCCGGCCATGGGCTCATCCAGCATCACCAGCTTGGGCCGCACCATCAGGGAGCGGGCCATTTCAAGGAGCTTGCGCTGACCGCCGGAAAGGGATGCCGCGTAGTCGTCCTTTTTGGTATCCAGCTTGAACTTCTCGAGGAGGACGTCCGCCTCGGCGGTGATTTGTTTCTCCCGGCCGCCCCAGATGCCCTTGAACAAAGCCTTGGCCAGGCTTTCCCCGGGCTGGTTTGCCGCGCCGAGCCGCATGTTCTCCATAACGGTCAGTTTGCCCATGACCTTGGTGAGCTGGAAGGTACGGACCATTCCCATCCGCGCCACCTTGTACGGCGAAACTCCGGCAATGCTCTTACCCTCAAACTGCCATTTGCCGGTATTGGGAGTATCAAAGCCCGTGAGGAGGTTGAACAGCGTGGTCTTGCCCGCTCCGTTGGGACCAATGAGGGCTGTGATCTTATGGCGGGGAATTTCGAGGTATTCGACGTCCACCGCGTTGATGCCGCCGAAGCTTCGGGTGACGTTCTCCGCCACCACGATGGGATCACGCTTCTTGCAGCCGGGTCCGATGTCGCCGGCCGCGATGGGCCGGGCATCGGTCATGTAGTCCGGCTCCGCGGAGCCGGGATTGGTTGGTTCCGTGCTGTGCATGCTCATGCGAACGCCAGCTCCTTCTTGTTTCCGAAGACGCCCTGGGGCCTGAAGATCATTAGCAGCATCAGGGCGACGCCCACCAGGATGTAGCGCAGCTGCCCGGCCTGGACCGTGTTGAGCCACGTGACGGCCCCGGACTCGATCAGGCCGTACAGGATGCCCTGGGTCAGGGAGAGGACAACCCAGAAGATCATGGCGCCGATCACCGGACCGAGCACAGTGCCCAGGCCGCCAAGCAGGAGGCAGGTATAGAGGAAGAACGTCAGTTCTGTGCCGTAGTTTGCCGGCTGGACCGCTCCGCGGGGGAGGGTGAACACCATGCCGGCCAGCGCGCCGAGGACGCCGCCGATGATCAGGGCCTGCATCTTGTAGGCGTAGACGTTCTTTCCAAGGGACCGGACGGCGTTCTCGTCTTCACGGATGCCCTTGAGGACGCGTCCCCAGGGGCTCCGCATCAGCAGCCACACGAGCGTGCAGCAGATGGCCACCAGGGCCCACCCCACCACACGGATGAAGAAGTCGCGGTTGTTCATGCCGAAGTAGGAACCTTCGGGGAACGGGTTCATCGAGTAGAACCCGCCCTCGAACGCGGCCAGGCCGTTGGCTGAGCCGGTCACCGAGGTGAGCTGGTTGGTGGTCACGATGTACCGGACGATTTCCGCGGCCGCGATGGTGACGATGGCCAAGTAGTCGGCTCGCAGCCGCAGCGTGGGAATACCCAGCAGGAGGGCAAAAATCGAGGAGGCAATGACGGCGATCAGCAGCCCGACGAAAAACGGGACACCGAAGGTGAGGGTGGAGATGGCGAAGCCGTAGGCTCCCACCGCCATAAAACCGGCCTGCCCGAAGTTCAGCAGCCCGGAGTACCCGAAGTGCACGGCGAGGCCGAGTGCGGCCAAGGCGTAGGCCGCCGTCGTCGGGCTGAAAATTTCACCGGCAGCGCTGGCAAGAATGAATCCAAAGTCCATGGCTGTCTCCTAACCCACGCGCTCGCGCCGGCCCAGGATGCCCTGGGGCCGGAACAGAAGGACAACGATCATGATGAACAGGGCGCCCACGTATTTGAGGTCGGCGGCGAGGCCGAACACGGTGGTGAGTTCCACGAAGATGCCGACGATGATCGACCCGATCAGGGCGCCGAAGACGGTTCCCAGGCCGCCCAGGGTGACGCCGGCGAAGATGAGCAGGAGGATGGCCGAGCCCATATCGAAGGTGACGCCGGGGCGGTAGTAGGCCCAGAGGATGCCGCCGAGGGACGCCAGCATGCCGCCGGTGATCCAGACGAGGCGGATCACGCCGTCAACGTCGATCCCGGATGCCGCGGCGAGGGCAGGGTTGTCTGCCACTGCGCGGGTGGCCTTGCCCAGCCTGGTCTTGAGGAGCACCACGCCGATCAGGGCAATAACCACCGCACTGATGCCCAGGGACCAGAGGTTGTTCGGTGAGATCGAAACCGGCCCGAGCTGGATTTCGGGGCTCTGTGCAAACGGCAGCTGCTGGGTGGCGCCGCCGAAGTAGAACTGGATCACGTAGCGCACCGCCAGGGCGAGGCCGATGCTGACGATCATCATGGGGACCAGCCCGGTGCCTCGGCGCCGCAGTGGCCGCCACAGCCCCCGGTCCTGCGCATAGCCGAACAGGCCGCCACCCAGCAGGGACAGGAGGATCGCCAGCCAGAACGGAAGGCCGATGGCGTTGAACGCGAAGACCAGCACCGCACCAAGGGTCACCATCTCACCGTGTGCGAAGTTGGTCAGGCCGGTGGTGCCGAAAATCAGTGACAGGCCCACCGAGGCCAAGGCCAGCAGGAGGCCAAAACTGAGCCCGGCCACGAGGCGGTTGAGCAGGTTCTGCCCGAAGTTCTGCTGTTCCACCACAATGCCTTTGCCGAAGGCGAAGATCACCGACAGGTTGGAGGTTTGGCTGAAGGTCACCTGGCGCGGGTTCTCCTGGCCTTCAGCCAGGGTGATGCCCTTCGGCAGGGTGGATTCGTCCAGCTCCACCGTGTACGTACCCTGTTGCGGCACGCCGATGTTCCAGGCCCCGTTTGCAGTGGACTTCGTGGTTCCGGTGAAGTCGCCGCTCTTGGCGGTGATGGTCACACCGGCCAGCGGCGCGCGGGTGTCGTCCCGGAGGAATCCACTGATGTTGTTCTGGAAGGTCTGGTTCGACGGGGATGGTGTCGGTGCGGGGGAAGCGGCCTGGGATGCCGGTGCGGCAACGAGGAGGATCGCCAGGATGGAAGCACTGATGGCTCCCAGCAGTCCCAGCAATCGGCCGCGTCTTCCGGCCGGCTGGCCTTGGGGTGTACTTCTCAAATTGAAAACCTCCACTTGGGGGCGGTCTCGGCTGCGCCTCTGCAGCCGCTGCGAACGGTCGCAGGACGGGGATGGCACCCACTGGCCCGGCACCCATCACAACTGTGAGTTCCGTCACCCTGCTTGGCTTATGCTACAGCGCAAGAGAAGGGTCAAATGCTGTGGTTCCGGCCTTATATGTAGCGATCGGATAACAACTGGTGCCGCCTGGCTTCAGAAGAAAGGCGGAGCCACCGGGAAAACCTTTGTTGAATAAAGGTGCTTCCCTGGACAGGCTCCGGTCTAAAGGTTCCGGGGAGTCCGGCCGCTGGACGTCACGGTTGGGTTTCACCCTTGCTATGGCGGGAACTTTTAGCGGTGCCGCCACGTGGGAATTGGTAGCGTGAACCACAAGGAACACAAAACACCATCACATGGAGGAATCCCGCAATGGCACTTGGCGGCAACCCGATCTTCAACGGAAAGAGCTTCCGTGGAGCCACCCAGGCACCGCCTGTCCCGCCGGCTCCTTACGGCCAGGCTCCTTACGGCCAGCAGTATGGCCAGCCCTTCGGCCAGCAGGGCTACGGCCAGCAGCCGTATGGCCAGGCTCCCTACGGCCAGCAGGGCTACGGCCAGCAGCCCATGACCGATGAGCAGCTGCGGCAGATGTACAACCAGCCTGCAGCCGGCCCGGCGGACACCGGCCGGATGACGTTCGACGACGTCATCGTCAAGACGGCAGCCTGCCTTGGCGTTGTGGTGGCCGGCGCTGCCGTCACCATGTTCGTCAGCATGGGCCTTGCGTCGCTGCTGATGATTGTTGGTGCCCTCGGCGGTTTCGTGCTGGCTCTGGTCAACACCTTCAAGAAGCAGCCTTCACCGGCCCTCATCCTCGCGTATGCCGGACTGGAAGGCCTGTTCCTTGGCGGCCTGACCCGTATCCTGGACGCACAGTTCCCCGGGGTCGGCCTGCAGGCTGTGATCGGTACGCTGTCCGTGTTCGCCGTAACGCTGGTGCTGTTCAAGAGCGGCAAGGTCCGGGCAACGCCCAAGGCCATGCGCTTCTTTATGATCGCCCTCATCGGCTACGCGGTGTTTGCCCTGATCAATATGGTCATGATGATGACGGGACTGACGCAGGAGCCGTTCGGCCTGCGCACCCAGGTTGAAATCTTCGGTATCCCGCTGGGCGTGTTCATCGGCCTGCTGGCCATCGGCCTGGCCGCTTTCTCCCTGATCATGGACTTCACCAGCATCGAGGCCGGTGTCCGCAGCGGCGCCCCCCAGCGCTTCTCCTGGACTGCCGCCTTCGGCCTCACCGTCACCCTCGTATGGCTGTACGTGGAAATCATCCGCCTGCTGGCCATCCTCCGCGGGGACGACTAACCGCACAGCGGGAGGCCGCCGTCGTACTTTTGAAGCAGGCCAATAAAGGCTGAGGGCCCCACCACCAGGTGGGGCCCTCAGCCGTTGGACGCCGAACTCAGGCAATGCGCATGGCGCCGGCAGCCGGCGTCACAGTGAAGATGTCCGGTGCGGTGAAACCGGCGCCTGCAAACGCCTTGACGACGGCGTCCCGCACCTTGTGCTCGGAGCTGACCGGGGTAAGGGCGATGGCCGCACCGCCGAAACCGCCGCCGGTCATGCGGGCGCCGATGGCGCCATTGGCGCGTGAGGCCTCCACTGCCAGGTCCAGTTCCGGGCAGGAGATTTCGAAATCGTCGCGCATCGATACATGGCTGGCATCCAGCAGGGCACCGATTGCTGCCGGACCCTGGGCCCCCAAAAGCTCCACTGTCTGAAGGACGCGGTCGTTCTCCGTGACCACGTGCCGTACGCGGCGGAACGTCACTTCATCCAGGAGTCCGGAGGCCTCTTCCAGGTCGCCCACCTGGACGTCCCGCAGGGCCTTGACTCCGAGGACCTCCGCGCCCAGCTCACAGGAGGCGCGCCGGGAGGCATAACCGCCGTCGGCATGGGAGTGCGACACCTTGGTGTCGATCACCAGCATCACCAGGTCCGCCGGTTCCGTTTCGAAGGGAACCAGGTTGACGTCCTGGTTCCGGCAGTCCAGGAACACGGCGTGTCCTTTTGACCCGCGCAACGATGCTGACTGGTCCATAATCCCGGTGGGCGCCCCCACAAAGTCGTTCTCGGCCTGCTGCGTGGCCAGGACCATCTCCTCTGCCTTCAGGCCCGCGCCGGTCAGGTCGTTCAATGCCGAGATGACCGCACACTCGATGGCATGGGAGGAGGAGAGTCCTGCGCCGAGCGGAACATTGGAGTCAAGCAGCAGGTCAATGCCGGGAACGTCGATGCCCCGCTGGCGCAGGGCCCACATCACTCCCAAGGGATACTTGGTCCAGCCCTTGGCCGAACCGGGGCGCAGGGAATCCAGGGACATACTCACAATTCCCTGGTCCCCGTAGGTGGACAGCAGCCGCACTGTGGAATCGGTGCGGGTCCTTACGGCCACCCGGGCAGTCCGGTCAATGGCGAAGGGCAGCACAAATCCCTCGTTGTAGTCGGTGTGCTCGCCGATCAGGTTCACCCGTCCGGGCGCCTGCCAGACGCCGGCGGGAACGCTGCCGAATTCACGGGTGAAGCGCGCCGTAAGATCTTCGGTGCCTGCCGGTCCGGAGGTGGTCAAAGAATCACGAATGGCGCTCACGCAGTTGCTCCTTCAGGCAAGGCTGCCTGAAGGGCAGCGGGGGATGGGGTGGAGGCCGGAACGGTGACGTTGCGCAGCCGCTCCGCCACACTTTCCGGAGTGGTGTCGTTGATGAACGCGCCCATGGCGGCCTCCGATCCGGCAAGGAACTTGAGCTTGTCCGCAGCCCGGCGGGGCGAGGTCAGCTGGAGGTGCAGGTAGCTTGCGGGGCGCAGCAGGTCGTCAATCGGCGCTTGGTGCCATGCTGAGATGTACGGCGTGGGGGTGGGGTAGATGGCATCCAGGCGTTTGAGCAGGTCAAGGTAGACGTGCGCCAGTTCATCCTTCTCCTCCCCGCTCAGCGCCGCCAGGTCGGGAACCTGGCGGTGGGGAACCAGGTGGATCTCCAGGGGCCAGCGGGCAGCGAACGGGACATAGGCGCTGAAGTTCTCACCCTCCATGACCATTCGGCTTCCGTCCTCGCGCTCGGAGCGCAGCAGCGAGCCAGTGAGCGTCTCCCGGCCCTGGGCCGCATCGTAGAATTTGCGGGCCGCCGCACCCAGGACGCCTGCCCGCGGGGTCACATACGGGTAGGCGTAGATCTGCCCATGCGGGTGGTGCAGGGTCACGCCGATGTCCGCGCCGCGGTTTTCAAACGGAAACACCTGCTTGATTCCCGGAAGCGCGCTCAGGGCTTCTGTCCGCTGTGCCCATGCCTCGATGACGGTGCGGGAACGGGCTTCACTCAATCCGCTGAAGGACCCCGTGTGGGCAGGGGTGAAGGCCACCACCTCACAGCGTCCATAGGCCGGCCCCTTTGTTCCCCAGGCGGGGTCAGCAGGGACGGTCCCGAGGGCAGGGCCCAGGGATGGGAAGCGGTTCTCGAACACCACCACGTCGTAGTCGTCTGCCGGAATCTCTGAAGGGTTGCTGGCAGTAGTGGGGCAGATGGGGCATTGGTCTGCCGGGGGAAGATGCGTGCGGCTCTGGCGGTGGGCGGCAACGGCTACCCACTCGTCCGTCAGGGCGTCAAAACGGACTTCGCCCGGCTCGCCCCGCGGCGGCAGGCCGCGGTGGTCCGTCGTGTTTTCCGCCGCCCTTGCCTTGGGGGCGTGGGCGTCGTCGAAGTAGATCAATTCCCGGCCGTCGGAGAGCCTGGTGCTGGTGATTCCCGTCATGAACCCTGTCCTTTGGTGGTGCAGCAACTTAACAATATTGTGCCACAGCCCGCTCAGAAGAGAAGAGAATCAAACAAAAAGTAACACGGAAGGTTGATGCGGCGGCAGGGGTTGGGCTGTACGGTAATGCTCATGACTTCCGACTCATCCCTTGAAACCGGCGTTGCTTCAGGCTACCGGGCATACGCCACCGGACGGCAGCATGAGCTCCGCAGGGGAGATGCCTTTGCTGTGGTCACTGAGCTGGCGGCCGGACTCCGCCTCTACAGCCGGGGAGGGATCCAGCTGACCGAGACCTACGGCGATGACCAGATTCCGCCGGGCGGGTGCGGCATTACCTTGGCTCCCTGGGCCAACAGGGTCCAAGACGGACAGTGGTTCCTGGACGGCAAAAAGCAGCAGCTGGACATCACGGAAGTGGCCCGCAACAACGCCAGCCACGGCCTCCTCCGGAACGCCTCCTACGCGCTGGTGGACGAGTCGGAACATTCGGTCACACTGGAAGCCACCATCTTTCCCCAGCACGGCTACCCCTTCCTGGTACGGCACCGCGTGCAGTACCTGCTTGCGGAGGACCTGGGACTGGTGGTCCGCCAGACGCTGGCCAACGACGCCAAGGCTCCGGCGCCCTTTGTCCTCGGTGCCCACCCGTACCTGCGGCTTGGTGACGTACCGGTTGAAGACCTGGTGCTGACCGTTTCCGCGGGCACCCAACTGCTCGCTGATGAGCGGCTCATCCCGCGCAGCAGTGCGCCAGTCCAGGGGGACACTGACTTCCGGGCGGGACGGCACATTGCTCCATTGAGCGTGGACGTTGCTTTGACAGGCCTGCAGTTCGACGGCGGCCGGGCCCGCCACACCCTTGCTGGACCTGGCGGGCAGCAGGTCAGCCTCTGGCAGGATGAATCCTGCCAGTACGTCCATGTTTACGTCAGTACCATCTACCCCGGCCGGAACCGTGCTGTGGCGGTCGAACCCATGACGGGGCCGGCGAATGCCTTCAACTCCGGGGACGGGCTCCGTTGGCTGCCGCCGGGGGAATCGTTCACCATCTCGTGGGGAATTGACTACAGTCCCGGCGCAGCGGGGTAGCAGTTTCCCATTAGGCCACGGCTGCGGAAGTATAAGGGCTATGACGCCAGCCGAGGATCCCGTTACGTCCGACCCTCAACCAGTGCGGCAACCAGCCGCCACACCTGCCCAGGCAGGTCCGCCACTGCGGGTCCTCACAGACCGTGAACTGGATAAGGACATTCCGTACGGCGTGCGCATCGCCGCGTCCTGGGCCTGGCGGTTGGGCCTCATCCTCCTGGTGTCCGGCGCGCTGATCTGGCTGCTGCGGCAAGTCAGCTTCCTGATCATCCCGGTGATGGTGGCCGCGCTCCTCGCCGGCCTCCTCAGCCCGGTGACCACCTGGCTGCGGCGCCGGGGACTGCCTGGCGGCCTCGCAGTGGCCGTGACCGTCCTCGGTTTTATTGGACTCATCGCCGGAGCGCTGGCACTGGTGGGCAGGCAGTTGCTCATCGGATTCGGCGAGCTCTGGTCCCAGGCGCTGGAAGGCGTGAAGCAGGTCCAGGACTGGCTTTCGGCCGGACCCCTCCACCTCACCGCCGCCCAGATTGATCAGTATGTCAAGGAGGCCACGGACGCGCTGCAGAACAACAGCAGCAGCATCCTCAGCGGCGCCCTGTCCTTTGGCAGTACTGCCGGCCACTTCGCCGCGGGAATGCTCCTGGCGCTGTTTATCCTGATTTTCTTCCTCCTTGAAGGCGACCGCATCTGGGCGTTCCTGGTACGGCTGCTGCCCAGGAAGGCCCGGGCCGCGACGTTCGGAGCTGGCCGGAAGGGCTGGTCATCCATGGTCAGCTACGCCCGCATCCAGATGTTCGTGGCCGCCGTGGACGCAATTGGCATAGGTGTGGGCGCCGCCATCATCGGTGTGCCGCTGGCTCTTCCCCTGGGCGTGCTGGTGTTCCTGGGTTCCTTTATCCCGGTAGTGGGTGCCCTGATCACCGGCATCATTGCCGTCCTCCTGGCACTCGTGGCCAACGGCCCGGTCAACGCGCTGATCATGCTGGCCATCGTGCTGGCGGTCCAGCAACTGGAAGGACACATCCTGCAGCCGCTGGTCATGGGCAAGGCCGTATCCCTGCACCCGGTGGCTGTGATCCTCTCCGTTGCGGCGGGCTCGTACCTGGCAGGGATCCCCGGAGCGCTGTTCTCGGTGCCCATCCTCGCCGTCGCAAATTCGGCCATTCGCTACATCGCCGCCAGAACGTGGGAACATGAACAGGTGCTGGCAGCGCCGGGCAGCCCCCTGCTTGCCGGCGCCGGACCGGACAACACCGTTAAGAATGTTGACCCGCCGGACGCCCACAAGGACGGCAACCGCGACGCAGCCGGCACAATCGCAGAACATCCTGACGCCCGTACCAATGACGCGGCGCCGGGGCCGAAATCCAGAGGAGATTAGTCCGTGAACATCCTTGAAACCCTTCCCGTCACGCTGGACGATGTCCTGGAGGCGCAGAAGTTGCTCGACGGGATTATTGCGCGGACTCCGGTGGAATCATCACGCGCCCTGGGAAAGCTTGTGGGCGGAGACGTCTACTTCAAGTGCGAAAACCTGCAGCGCGCGGGATCGTTCAAGGTCCGCGGCGCCTACGTCCGGATGGCCCGCCTGTCGCCCGAAGAAAAGAAGCGCGGCGTGGTGGCCGCTTCCGCAGGCAACCACGCCCAGGGCGTCGCCGTGGCGGCCAAGAGCCTGGGAATCAAAGCCCGCATCTACATGCCGCTCGGAGTGGCCCTGCCCAAGCTGGCCGCCACCCGCAGCCACGGCGCCGAGGTCATCCTGCACGGCCACAACGTGGATGAGGCGCTCGCCGAAGCCCAGCGCTACAGCAACGAGACCGGGACGGTCTTTGTCCACCCCTTCGATAACGTGGACGTTGTCGCCGGCCAGGGAACGCTGGGACTGGAAATACTGGAGCAGGTGCCCAACGTGGACACCGTCCTGATGGGCGTTGGCGGCGGAGGGCTCCTGGCCGGTGTCGCCGTCGCCATCAAGGCCCGTGCCAAGGAACTGGGCCGGGACATCCGCATCATCGGCGTACAGGCGGAGAACGCGGCGGCCTACCCGCCCTCACTCGCGGCAGATGCACTGGTGCCTTTGAAGAAGGTGTCCACCATGGCCGACGGCATCGCCGTCGGCCGTCCCGGCCAGCTTCCCTTCAGCATCATCCGCGAGCTGGTGGACGATGTAGTGACCGTCAGCGAAGACTCCCTGGCCCGCGCCCTGATCTTCCTTCTGGAGCGGGCCAAGATGGTGGTTGAGCCGGCCGGCGCCGTGGGGGTTGCCGCCCTGATGGACGGCAAGATCGAAAATCCCGGAACCACAGCGGTGGTCCTCTCGGGCGGCAATATCGATCCCATGCTGATGCTCAAGGTCATCCAGCGCGGCCTCTCCGCCGCAGGGCGCTACATGACCGTCCGCATGATGCTCGACGACCGCCCCGGTTCGCTCGCCACCATCGCCAGGATCATTGCCGAGAACGACGCCAACGTCACCGGCCTGGACCACACCCGCGTGGGCGGCTCCATCAGCATGGGCGACGTCTCCATTACCGTCAACCTGGAAACCAAGGGCCATGAGCACGGCGAGCAGGTGCTCAGCGCGCTCCGGGCCGAGGGGTTCCAGCCCATCGTGGTGCACTAGGGGGAGCCGATGGCCGGACTGACAGGGTACAAGGGGTCCGACGGCAAGGGTTTCGGGGACCGGCGGACCATTGCCGCCAGGGCCAAGGGCGGCCTGCTGGTGCTGGGGAGTTTTGTGGCGCTCCTCTTTATCATCGAACTGTTCAACGCACTGATGCTGCGCTCGCTCAACCGGACGTTCGGCCTGCGCCCCAGGAGCGCCGACGGGCTGCTGGACATCTTCACGTTCCCGCTCCTGCACGCCAACCTGAACCATTTGCTGTCCAACAGTTTTCCGCTGATCATTTTCGGCTTCCTGGTCTTTTTGGCCGGACTGCGGGTCTTTCTGACGGCCCTGGCCTTCAGCTGGCTCGGATCGGGACTGACGGTGTGGCTCATCGGAAACGGCGGCGTCACAGTGGGTTCCTCAGGCCTGGTTTTCGGACTGTTCGCGTTCCTGCTGGTGCGCGGATTCTTCAACCGCAGCTGGCGCCAGATCCTCCTGGCCGTGGTGCTGTTTATGGGCTACGGCGGCATCCTGCTGGGCGTACTGCCTTTATTTTCCAGCTACGTCTCCTGGCAGGCCCATCTTGGCGGTGCCGCCGGGGGAGTGGTGGCGGCGCTGCTCCTGCGCGCGCGGAAGGCCGAGGCGGTCAACGACTTCTGACCGCAGCCCCCGCCGCTGACAAAGCAAAACGCCGGCCACCCCTCAGGGGCGGCCGGCGTTTTTGTTTGCTCTTACCGCTATGCGGTATACGGCTTGGCGGAAAGGATCTCTACCTTGATGTCCTTGCCGTTGGGCGCCGTGTAGCTGAGCGTCTCGCCTTCCTTGTGGCCAAGGATGGCAGCGCCCAGCGGTGACTTCTCGCTGAAGACATCGAGATCGGAATCGCCTGCGATCTCACGGGAGCCCAGCAGGAAGGTTTCTTCGTCGCCGGCGATCCTGGCCACCACGATCATGCCGGGCTCCACAATTCCGTCATCCGCCGGAGACTCGCCCACGTGGGCGTCCCGAAGCAGGGCAGTCAGCTGGCGGATGCGGGCCTCAATCTTGCCCTGCTCCTCCTTGGCAGCGTGGTAGCCCCCGTTCTCCTTGAGGTCACCCTCCTGCCGGGCGGCTTCAATCTTCTGGACAATCTCTGCCCGGCCAGCGCCGGAAAGGTGGTCCAGCTCTGCCTTCAGGCGGTCAAAAGCTTCCTGGGTAAGCCAGGCTGCAGCTGCGCTGTTGGTGGTAGACACGGACTTCTCCTCTAATGGTCCTACATGCAAAAGACCCCGCCACGGTGGCCACTTGTGGAACAGTAACCAGCTCAGCGGGGTAAAGGTATTGCTCCATTGTAGTCAATCCTGTGGATTTACCCAACGCGGGAGCGGCGCGGATCACATTTTCTGGCCCGAGCTGCCAGGAATCCAGCAGCTGTCCACCACGCCGGATACGGACAGGGACTCCGTGCGGACGGTAACGCGCTGCGAAACTGTCCGCCCGCCGTCGGCCGTCTCCTCGGCCTGCGACGGCGGAACGTCCACGACTTTCCAGCCAACCACCGCGAATTTCGAGTCCAGCGCCTTAACCGCGCACTTGACGGCCGTGCCAGGTTCCCTGGTGACCTGGAAATCCACCTCGGCCACCGTGGCATCCGTAGTGGCGTAGCCGATATCTTTGAAGCTCACAGTGGTGAGGGAATTCGAGGTGGAGACCCAGGCCATGAACCCAATGCCCGCGGCAAGCGCAACACCGCCGATGGCCCGCCTGGCGGCAGGGGAGAGCCTGCGCTTTTGAGCACCATAACGATTGGCTAGGCTAGTGTTCGCGGGCTCGGATGGGGCCTGCTGGTCCGGGGAAGTCACCAGACCAGTTTAGTGCCCATCCGCAGCCGCCTTCCCGGCCGCAGCCCGGTCATGGGGGCAACCGCCTGTTCAGCGATACATCCAGCAGCCACAAGCCGCGATATGAAGAATAAAGGAGCAGTCCTTCGATGACAGCGTCCAGCAACTCACAGGCGCCGCTCCGGCTGCTCGCCGTCCATGCCCATCCGGATGACGAGTCCAGCAAGGGTGCCGCCACGATGGCGAAGTACGCCGCAGCGGGGGTGGACGTTATGGTGGCCACTTGCACTGACGGGTCACGCGGGGACATCCAGAACCCGGCAGTTGAAGGCGAACCACATCCAAAGCGGGATATGGCGGGGGCCCGACGCCTGGAAATGCAGCGGGCAGCCAAAATTCTGGGTATCAGGCAGCGCTGGCTGGGTTTCGTGGATTCGGGTTTGCCTGAGGGCGATCCGCTGCCGCCTTTGCCGGCCGGGTCCTTCGCCACGCTGCCGCTCCACCAAGCAGCCGCCCCATTGGTGCGCCTGGTCCGGTCCTTCCAGCCCCATGTCATCCTGAGCTACGACGAAAACGGCGGCTATCCCCACCCGGACCACATCATGGCCCATCGCGTAGCAGTCGAGGCCTTCGGCGCCGCGGGCGATCCGGCGCGCTACCCCGAGGCGGGCGAACCCTGGGAGCCCAGCAAGCTGTACTACGACCGGGCCTTCAGTCCCGAGCGCTTCCGTGCACTGCATTTCGCCCTGGAGGAGGCGGGCCTTCAGTCGCCGTATGCGGAGCGGCTCGCCGCATGGCTGGAGTCCGACGCCGAGGGTCACACGCCGCCGCCGGCCCCCCACCCCACTACCACCCAGGTGGACTGCGGCGACTTCTTTGAAGTGCGCGACGACGCTTTGCGTGCACACAGGACGCAGGTGGACCCGCTGGGGTTCTTCTTCGCCGTTTCGCCAGAGATGCAGCGCCGGGCATGGCCTTGGGAGGACTACTCGCTGATCAGCTCCCGGGTGCCCTCGGAGCTGCCGGAGAAGGACCTGTTCGCCGGGCTAAGATAGAACCGGCAGGCAATTTCTATGCTGCGTAGAAGAAGCGCCCGGACCTCGGGTGGCTGGATCTGCTCCCTGCTGACACCCGTTCCATAGAAGGTATTCACCGTGCAAAGTCTGCTCCTCAGCCTGGCCACCACGCCCGCGCCCCAGCCCACGCCCTCGTTGCGGGAGGGAATTACGCAGGACCAGGTGACACCGGGGCTCCTGGGCTTCATCATGACCGCCTTTTTTGTGGTGGCCACGGCATTGCTCATCGTGGACATGGTCCGGCGCATCCGGCGGGTCCGCTACCGCGCCCAGGTGGAGGAGGAGCGCATCGCGGCTGCCTCGGCTGCTGACATCGAAGCGGCTGAGGCTGCCGAAACGGGATCCGCTGCGGGGCCGTTGGCAAGTCCGGCGGACGGTTTTGCTGCCGGTTCGGCCTCCGGGGAGTCCCTCCAAGGGCCGGCCGACGGCGGCACGGACGCCGGTCCCGGGACCCGTCGCCACTAACTGGCTAGCTGAGCACGGCTAATCGGCTAGCTGAGCACGGCCAGGGCTATTGCCGTGAAGTGCGCGGCGAAGGCAACCACGGTCAAGGCATGGAACAGTTCGTGGAAGCCGAAGTGGTGGTAGCTGAAGTTCGGCTTCTTCAGCGCGTAGAAGACCGCCCCCGTGATGTAGAGAACCCCGCCCACGCAGATGAGGACGGCTGCAGGAACGCTGGCCTGGAAGAACTGCGGAAGATAAAACAGCGATCCGCAGCCCAGGGCGATGTAGATCGGAACGTAGAGCCAACGGGGAGCGTCGGTCCACAGCAGCCGGAACAGCACGCCCAGGATGGCGCCGGACCAGATGACCCAGAGCAGCAGGACGGCCTGGGGCCGTTCCAGGAGGGTCCAGGCCAGCGGCGTGTAGGTCCCCGCGATCACCAGCATGATGTTGGTATGGTCCAGCCGCTTAAGGACCATTTTTACCTTCGGGGACCAGTTGCCGCGGTGGTAGATGGCGCTGATGCCGAACAGCATCACTCCGGTGGCCGCAAAGACGGCCGACGAGACCTTGCGGTCCACTGTGGGGGCCAGCGCCACCAGGACGATGCCAGCCGCCAGGGCCAGCGGCGCGGTCACGGTATGGATCCAGCCCCGCCACTTGGGCTTGATCATCAGGAGCTCAGCCAGGCGGACTGCGGCCCCGTCCACAGCGTTCATGTCAGGGCCGGTTCCGGCGCTTGGAGTGCCGTCCGGCTGCGGCTTCCGGGACGCATCCGGGGTGTTGCTGTTCATCGGTCCAGAATAACTTACGCAGCAGTAAGTTACCGGTGAGTAATAAACTGTCCCGCCTGGTTCCGGCCGGGCCGGGACCGCACCTGCGGCTGCGGACGGTAGCCTAGGATGTGCACAGCCGAACGTACAGCAAGGAAGTCAGGTGAGAGAGCGCGTGGAGTTGCCCGGGTTCCTCTACGGCTTTTACGAGCGCAGGCTGCTCAAGGACCTTGCCCGAGACCGGATTCCCCGGCATATCGGCGTGATGGTGGACGGCAACCGGCGATGGGCCAGGCAGTTCAACGCCCCCACCAGCCAGGGCCACCAGGCCGGCGCGGACAAGATCCACGAGTTCCTTGGCTGGTGCCAGGAACTCGGGATCAAAGTGGTCACGCTGTACATGTTGTCCACAGACAACATGAACAGGTCCAGCGAAGAACTTGACCTGCTGATGGGCATTATCGCCAATACGCTGGACCGGCTGGACGAGGACGCCAACATTTCCGTGCACGCCATGGGTGCGCCCGAATTGCTGCCGGACTACCTTGCCGAGCGGCTGAACAAGCTGACTGCACGCACCCCGGTCCGGGAAAAAATCCATGTGAACGTCGCCGTGGGGTACGGCGGCCGCCGGGAGATTGTTGATGCGGTCCGTGAGCTGCTGCATGATGCCGTGGCCAAGGGCAGGGACATCGGCAAGCTGGCGGACGACCTCTGCGTGGACGACATCTCCCAGTTCCTCTACACGCGGGGCCAGCCCGATCCGGACCTGGTGATCCGCACGTCCGGGGAACAGCGCCTGTCCGGGTTCCTGATGTGGCAGAGCGCCTACAGCGAGTTCTACTTCTGCGAGGCCCTGTGGCCCGCCTTCCGCAAAGTGGATTTCCTGCGTGCCCTCCGTGATTACGCCGGCCGGCAGCGGCGCTTCGGAGCCTGACCTTCCCGGTTCACCGCGAGTTCACGCGGCCGCAACAAGAATCGCCGCGTAATGGTTGCGGAAATTACTTCCGATGGATTTACGTTATATCCATCAGCAGGCAAAACCGCCGGCTGATCGGGGAGGCCAGTACATGGAGCGAGACATCGCACCGGTTGTATGGGAGGCCGGACCCGGCCTCATGGCCGAGCCGGCTCACCACTAACACATCCGGGCTTGCGCCCGGGGCTGGAGTCGATGTGGCTACTTCTGAACAACTGCCCGCGGTCCTTTCCGACCAGGGAGAGAAAGCTACCTCTCGCGCCACGCGAGCCACTATAGAAACCGGTGCAGCGGAAGAAACCGCGGCCGGTTTTGCTGTCTCTGGAAGGGAAGCCAGCATCCACACCTTTGTGATCGACACCTCCGTCCTGCTCTCCGACCCCCGTGCGCTGCTGCGCTTTGCAGAGCATGAGGTCATCGTGCCGGTTGTGGTTATCACCGAGCTGGAGGCAAAGCGGCACGACCCGGAACTTGGCTACTTTGCCCGCAAGGCACTCCGGCTCCTCGACGACCTGCGGGTCAAACACGGCGGCCTCAACCAGCCCGTTCCCATCGGCGACGACGGCGGAAGCCTTGTGGTGGAGCTGAACCACATCTCCTCGGAAGTGCTGCCGCTGGGCTTCCGCAGCGGCGACAATGACAGCCGCATCCTCGCCGTCGCAAAGAATTTGGCGAACGAAGGCCGGAACGTCACCGTTGTGTCCAAGGACCTGCCCATGCGCGTCAAGGCCTCAGCTATGGGCCTCACCGCGGACGAGTACCGCAACGAACTGGTGAAGGACTCCGGCTGGACCGGCGTGGCCGAGGTGGAAGCCGGCGAACAGGAGATCAACACGCTCTACGGGCACGAGCCCGTCTTCATCCCGGCCGCTGCTGAGCTGCCGGTCAACACCGGGCTGGTGCTGCTGTCCAATCGCGGCTCGGCGCTGGGCCGGGTGGGACCGGACAAGCAGGTGCGGCTGGTCAAGGGAGACCGTGACGTGTTCGGCCTCCACGGCCGCTCCGCGGAACAGCGGCTGGCCATCGACATGCTGATGGATCCCGCCGTCGGGATCGTCTCCATCGGTGGCCGGGCGGGAACCGGCAAGTCGGCACTGGCCCTGTGCGCCGGCCTGGAAGCGGTGCTGGAGCGCCGGGAACACCGCAAAGTGATTGTGTTCCGGCCGCTCTACGCAGTGGGCGGGCAGGAACTCGGCTACCTCCCCGGCTCGGAGTCCGAGAAAATGAACCCCTGGGCGCAGGCTGTCTTTGACACCCTCGGGGCACTGGTGAGCCAGGAGGTGGTGGAGGAAGTCATGGACCGCGGCATGCTCGAGGTCATGCCCCTCACCCATATCCGGGGCCGCTCCCTCCACGATGCCTTCGTGATCGTGGACGAGGCCCAGTCGCTCGAAAAGAACGTCCTGCTCACCGTCATGAGCCGCATGGGACAAAACTCCAAGATCGTCCTCACCCACGACGTCGCCCAGCGAGACAACCTCCGCGTCGGACGCCACGACGGAATCGCCGCCGTCGTCGAAACCCTGAAAGGACACCCGCTCTTCGGCCACATCACCCTGACCCGCTCGGAACGTTCACCGATCGCAGCACTGGTCACGGAGTTGCTCGAAGGCTGAGAGCTCAGTTATTCAGAGAGGCCGTGGTCCAATTCGTCGGGCCACGGCCCTTCTCCGTCGCTTAGCGCGGAGGTCCCTTCCCAAGGCTCGCAAGCTCGCCTCGGGTCCCTCGGGACGCCGCTTACCTCCCGCCGCGCCGCTCCGGTCGCTGGGCGACCTGCGCCACGCTCTGGTCGGCGATGCGCTCCTACACGAAGGACCGTAACCCGACGTGTGCGCGTCTTCAGTCACCAGAAGCGCACCTACGAACACGTCCGTCGGGCAGGAGCCTGAGCGGCTTGTTCGTTGCGCCCTGCCAAGGTGAGGCGAGGCACCAGCCGCGTCGCAGTCCTTCTCGTAGGAGCGCATCGCGACGCATCGGGCCCCGGAGGTCGCCCAACGACCGAAGGTGCCCCTATGCGTTGTGTCTAAGCGACGGAGAAGGGCTGTGGCGTGGCGGACTGGACCACGGAGACTTGCTCAGGTGACCTTGAGGAACTTGGCTACAGGCTCGTGGCCCTCGACCTGCAAAGTCCAGTCGGGGCGTTTGAAGGTTTCGGGGGTGAGGCGGACGTGTTGGACTGTTTCGACTTTGGGACCCCAGGCTTTGCGGGTGATGCCGTTCAGATCGTAGCCCAGGGACCGGGAGACGCCGATTGAGGCTTCGTTCCAGAGGGCCGCTTCGGATTCGGCGACTTCCGCGCCCAGCCAGTCGAACGCATAAAGGACGACGGCGGCACGCATCTCCTTGCCGAGGCCCCGGCCCTGCATGGACTGCTTCAGCCACGAGCCGGTGCTGACTGTCTTGAGGGCGGCGAAGTCCTTGGCGCCCACGTCCTGGCAGCCGATGAACTCGCCGTCGTGCCAGATGCCCAGCAGCAGGGTCCAGGATTCCGGGGTGCACTCGGCCCGGCAACGCCAGTGCCATTGCGCCATGCGTGGGCCTAGTTCATGTATCGGAGCTTCTGCCCACGCGGTGCTGAAGGGGTTTCTGCCAGGCTCGTGGATCCCGCTGCGCGCGGCTTCCACGGCCGCCGGGATGTCCTGGTCCAGGATGGGGCGGAGTTCAAGGCGGGGAGTGGTTAGCCGAAGGCCAAAAAGTGGCCAGACGTCGCTGATCGTTGTCATTCGCGAAGCCTAGCCGATGGCCTCATCGAAGGCTTGTCATCCTCAGGCGGGGATTTCCCAGCTGATGTGCTGCCGGACATCGGTGAGGCTCATCGATTGCGCTACGAAGAGGTCGTCCAGCATGTACTCGTCCACGGCGATGATCCGGAGCCAATGGCCGTACTCTTCCGTGCCGGGCTCCAGGGACTGGCTTGCCACGCAGACGCCGGTGGCAAGGTCCACCCGGATCCGTGACTTTCCCGGCAGGCACAGCGGCGCCGAGGGATGGTTGGGGTGGTAGGCGGCGGTGGGTGCCACCACCGCTTCCAGCACTGGCCGGCCTTCGTGCTCCCGGTGGCTGACCCCGTGCACTTCCACCCTGTTGCTGCCGGGGAATTCGATGGGCACCGGCGCGTTGCCGGCCAGTTCCACCGGGTCCAGTGCAGCGGAAAACCGGCCGTTGCCGAAGCCGGGCTCACCGTAGGCGGCTTCCGGGCGGCGCCGCACCAGGCCCTGGTCGTCATAGACGGGCGTGACCAGATGCGGCGGCAGGAGCCAGGACTTACGGGTGGCACTGACGTACAGGCCGTCCTTGGAATCATTGATCCCCGTGGTGCTGTGCAGGACAAGTCCGTCTGCGGTTTCGAGCCGGAGTGCGCCGGGGCGGCGCAGCCAGGCCCGGACCAGGGGCGCTGCAGGGCTGGGCGCCTCGGCGAATGGCTCATCCCAGTATTCGAAGCGCAGGGACTGCCACTTCCAGGGGGAGGACCTGCAAAGATTCCGGAACATGGCCGGATCCGCGGCGGCTGAACTGCTGTCCGGATTCGTCCGGTGACGGGAGTCCCAGGTCGCCATATCCACAGTTTACGCGCGGGCGCTGCAGGGGACAGCGGAAATCCAGTAGCATCCGAGGGTGATCCAACGACTGGGCGAACTCTGGCAGCACACCCCGCTGGCCTTTTGGCTGGTGCTGGCTGCCTGCGCCTACTTTGCAGTGATGGCCGTGAGGCTCACCGTCATAGACGTCCGGCATCACCTCCTGCCCAACCGGATCGTCTTCCCGTCCTATGCCGTGGCCGGCGTCCTGTTGCTCACCGCCGCAGTTTTCTCCGATGTGGTCAGCGGCGCGGACCAAAGCCGCGGTGGTCCGCCCGCCGCTCTGCTGGCCGTGTCCGCCCTGCGGATAGTGGCCGGGGCTGCCATCTTGTGGCTGTTTTATTTCGTCCTCCGGTTTGCCTACCCGCCGGGAATGGGCTTTGGCGATGTGAAACTGGCGGGTGTCCTGGGTATGTATCTTGGCTTTCTCGGCTGGGGCCACCTGTTCGCCGGTACTTTCCTGGCATTCCTGCTGGGCGGCCTGTGGTCCATTGCCCTGCTGGCTGCCCGCCGGGGGACCCTGAAGTCCTCCATTCCGTTCGGGCCGTTTATGCTGGCCGGCGCCGCGGCCGCCATGCTGCTGCCCGCCTGACAGGCCGGGCCAATATGCGTGCGGTCAGTTCGGTAGGCTGGCCTAATGCCTGCGCCTGACTACGTCCTGAAACTCCGCAAGAAAATCGGCAACGACCCCCTGTGGGTCCCTGGCGTGCGGGGCGTGGTGGTCGATGACTCGGGCCGCGTCCTGCTCGCCCGGCGGGCGGACAACAGGCAGTGGGCGCTGATCAGCGGAATGCTCGATCCGGGCGAGCAGCCGGCACGCGGCCTGGTGCGGGAGATCTTTGAGGAAACGGCGGTAGTGGCCGAACCGGAGCGTGTTGTGTCCGTGGGGGCGGTGGGTCCCATCACCTATCCAAACGGAGACGTGTGCGAGTTCCTCGACGTGGTTTTCCTGTGCCGCTACATCTCGGGAACCGCCCGAGTCAATGACGACGAGTCAATCGACGTCGGCTGGTTCGGCCTGGATGAACTCCCCGACCTGATGGCCGGGCACCTCACCAGCATTCACCGTGCCCTGGCTCCGGCGGAAGCAGCCCACTTCGAACCCTGAGCAGGCTGGCCGCGCTGCGGCATAGCAGGCGACGCGGGCAAAGTCCTGAAACGCAACAGGGTCGCCGCAACCCCCAAGATTGTGGCGACCCTGTCAGTCCGGCACTCCTGCACCACGGCTTGCAGGAGTACGACGGCGGTCAGCGGCGCTGGGAAACCAGCTCGCCGTCGTCGTCCTTGACGCTGTCCTGGTCCCCTGCGGCGTCCGCCGCAGTTCCGGCCGCGCGATTGGCCAACTCAGCGGCGAGGCGCTCAGCTTCCTCCCCACCCACGGCTTCCCCGCGGGCCACCATTCCGGCGGTGTCCGAGAGCGGAATCTGCTTGAGCGTGAGGGCGAGGAGCAGCGCCACGGCGATGAAGGGGATCAGGTACCAGAAGACCGGTGCCAGCGACTCGGCGTAGGCGTTGACGATGGCATCCCGCAGCTGCTCCGGAAGCTGGTTCAGGGCCTGCGGATCCAGTGTGCTGGTGGACTGTGCAGCCTGCTCACTGGAGGCGCCGGCGCCGGTGAACGCGCCGGTCAGGGCCTCGGACAACCGGTTGGTGAAGATGGAGCCGAAGATGGCCACGCCCATGGCCGCGCCCACTTCACGGAAGTAGTTGTTGGTGCTGGTGGCGGTGCCGATCTGGTCGGCCGGGACGGAGTTCTGGACCACCAGCACCACCACCTGCATGATCAGGCCGAGGCCCGCGCCGAAGATGAACAGCTGGACGCAGATGACCCAGATGGGAGTGCTGGCGGCCAGTGTGGTCATCCACAACATGGCGGCCATGGTGAAGGCCGCGCCCAGGATGGGGAACATCTTGTACTTGCCGGTTTTGGAGATCCGGATGCCGGAGTAGATGGAGGTGCCCATCAGGCCCGCCATCATGGGCAGCATCAGCAGGCCGGACTCGGCGGCGGAGGTGCCGGAGGACATCTGCAGGAACGTGGGAACGAAGGCGATCGCGGAGAACATGCCCAGCCCAAGGGTGAAGCCGATGGCCGTGGCGTTGACGAAGATCCGGTTGCGGAACAGGCTCAGCGGAATGATGGGGTCCTCGGCCCGGCGCTCAACCATGACAAAGGCGGCGGCGGACAGCACCATGCCGGCGCCAAAGGCCCAGGTGAGGGGTGAATCCCAGCCTTCGTCCTTCTTGCCGCCGAAATCGGTGAAGAAGATCAGGCAGGTGGTGGCGGCCGACAGCAGCACCACGCCCAGGATGTCGATCCGCTTTTCGGCTTTTTTGTTGGGCAGCGTCAGGGTGAACCAGGCGATGGCGAATGCGGCGATCCCGATGGGGATGTTGATGTAGAAGGCCCATTCCCAGGTCAGGTGGTCCACGAAGAATCCGCCCAGCAGGGGGCCAGCCACGGCGGAAAGGCCGAAGATCGCACCGAGGGGGCCCATGTACTTGCCGCGGTCCTTGGCCGGGACAATGTCGGCGATGATGGCCTGCGAGAGGATCATCAACCCGCCTCCGCCCAGGCCCTGGATGGCCCGGAAGACCACGAAGCCCCAGAAGTCGGTGGCAAAGGCGCAGCCCACCGAGGCCAGGGTGAACAGGGCGATGGCGATAAGGAACAGGTTGCGCCTGCCCAGGACGTCGCCGAACTTGCCGTAGATGGGCATCACGATGGTGGTGGCGAGCAGGTAGGCGGTGGTGATCCAGGCCTGGTGTTCCACCCCGCCCAGCTTGCCCACGATGGTGGGCATGGCCGTGGAGACGATGGTCTGGTCCAGGCTGGAGAGCAGCATGCCGGCGATCAGCGCCGAAAAGATGATCCAGATGCGTTTCTGGGTCAGCAGCAGGGGACCGGCTGCTGTTGCCCTCGTAGCGGCGGCGTTACTCATGGTTGTCCTTCTGCGGCGGTGGTGTCCGGCTGGTCGAATGGCTGGGAGAAGAGCAGGCTTGCGGCGGAGATGTTCTCCATCAGCAGCTCTTTGTAGGGGCGGGTGTTGCCGTCGGCGAAATAGGCGATGCTGCTTTTCCGGGCGATGGTGCTGAGCAGCGCAACGGCCATCTGCACCACGGGGTGGTCAGGAGCAACGCCTTCGCGCAGGGCCACGTCGCGGGCGAATTGTGCCTCCCGCCGCTCGGTGACCCCGATGAGCCGGAGGATCAGCTGGGGCTCTTTTTTGACGACGGCGATCAGCTGGCGGGTCTCCTCTTCCGAGGCTTCCATGTCCTCGGACAACCGCAGGGAAAGTCGGACGAGGTCCCGGAAGAGGGTGGGCGACAGTTCACCGGAGGGTGAGGAGGCGCCGCCGTCGATGAACTCTTTGAGGATGTCGGCGGGCAGGTCCTCGTCGCCGTGGCCGATGACGGCGTCTTCCTTCGCAGGGAAGTAGTTGAAGAACGTCCGGCGCGAAATGCCTGCGCGCTCGCAGACCTCCTCCACGGTGTAGCCGTTCAGGCCGCGCTCGGCGGTGAGGGCACGGGCGGCGGAGGTGATGCCGGCACGGGTGGCAGCCCGTTTCCGCTCGCGAAGCCCGCCCTCAATTTCTGCACTATCGTCCACAGAGTAAAGTTTTGCACTCACAGAGGAAGAGTGCAACTTTTGATGGCCGAGCGAAGGAGGGCGAGGGGAGAATGCAGTACGACGACGGCCGGTACCTTTCGTGCGAAAGGTACCGGCCGCCGTCGTACATGGGGTTGGTGCGGAGGCTACGCCTTGTGCGCCGGAGCCGTCATGGTGGTGACGTCCAGGGCCTTGTCGAGGTCGGCCTCGGAAACCTTGCCTTCGCCGTCACCCACGAAGCCGAGCTTCTCGGTGGCCTGGCGGACAGTGAGGCCCTCGGCAACAGCCGTCTTGGCAATCTTGGCTGCGTTCTCGTAGCCGATGTACTTGTTCAGCGGCGTAACGATGGACGGGGAAGCCTCGGCGAGGAAGCGGGCACGCTCCACGTTGGCCGTGATGCCGTCAATCATCTTGTCCGCCATCACGCGGCTGGTGTTGGCCAGCAGGCGGATGGACTCGAGCAGGTTGGACGCCATCACCGGGATGCCCACGTTCAGCTCGAAGGCGCCGTTGGTTCCGGACCAGGCGATGGCGGTGTCGTTGCCGATGACCTGGGCGGCCACCATGATGGACGCCTCGCAGATGACCGGGTTGACCTTGCCGGGCATGATCGAGGAACCGGGCTGCAGGTCCGGGATGGCGATCTCGCCCAGGCCGGTGTTGGGGCCTGAGCCCATCCAGCGGAGGTCGTTGTTGATCTTCATGAAGGAGATGGCGATGTTGCGCAGCTGGCTGGACGCTTCGATGAGGCCGTCGCGGTTGGCCTGGGCCTCGAAGTGGTCGCGGGCCTCGGTGAGGGGGAGCCCGGTGTCGGTGGCCAGCAGTTCGATCACGCGCTCCGGGAAGCCGGCCGGAGTGTTGATGCCGGTACCCACGGCTGTGCCGCCGAGCGGAACTTCGGCAACGCGGGGGAGCGAGGCGTTGATGCGCTCGATGCCGTAGCGGACCTGCGCGGCGTAGCCGCCGAACTCCTGGCCGAGCATCACCGGGGTGGCATCCATGAGGTGGGTGCGGCCGGACTTAACAACGTCCTTGAACTCCACGGCCTTGCGCTCCAGCGACTCGGCCAGGTAGCCGAGGGCCGGAATGAGGTCGTTGATCAGGGCCGAGGTCGCGGCAACGTGCACCGACGTGGGGAACACGTCGTTCGAGGACTGCGAGGCGTTGACGTGGTCGTTGGGGTGGACAACCTTGTCGCTGCCGGCGGCCTTCAGGGCACGCGAGGCGAGCTCGGCGATGACCTCGTTGGTGTTCATGTTCGAGGACGTGCCGGAACCGGTCTGGAAGACGTCGATGGGGAAGTCGCCGTCGTACTTTCCGGCAGCCACCTCATCCGCCGCGTCTGCGATGGCCTTGGCAAGCTCGCCGTCGAGCACACCCAGTTCAGCGTTGGCCTGTGCGGCAGCCTTCTTGACCCGGGCCAGTGCCTCAATGTGGGCACGTTCCAGGGTCTTGCCGGAAATAGGGAAGTTCTCCACTGCCCGCTGCGTCTGCGCGCGGTACAGTGCGTTCACGGGGACGCGGACTTCGCCCATCGTGTCATGTTCAATGCGGAACTCTTCAGTGGAAGTCATGGGGCTAGCTTAGGGCGATCCGGCACCCCATCGAAAACCGTGAAGAGCATGCTACGGGCGGGTTTTTACCCCCGCCCTACAGCTCGCCGATCCCGGAAACAACGTTGGCGCGCCCCTCGGCCAGGCTGTACGAGAGGCCGATGACCGCCGTGCGTCCGCTTTCGATTGCGTCCGAAATCACACGGGAGCTGTCCACCAGCCGTTCGGACGTCTGCTTGACGTGCTCCACCACCATGTCGTTGACCTCGTGCTTGTCCTGGCGCATCGAGGTAAGCACCGACGGCGTAATGCGCTCCACCAGATCGCGGATGAAGCCGGGAGGCATCTCGCCGGTATCCACTGCCGCCTTGGTGGCGCTGACGGCGCCGCAGCTGTCGTGGCCCAGGATGGCGATCAGGGGTACGCCGAGCACGCCCACGCTGTACTCCAGCGAGCCGAGGACGGCGTCGTCAATCACCTGGCCTGCCGTGCGAACCACAAAAACGTCGCCGAGTCCGACGTCGAAAATGATTTCTGCTGCGAGCCGGGAGTCCGAGCAGCCGAAAATCACCGCGAAAGGGTGCTGGTTCTCCACGAGCGAGGACCGGCGCGAGGAGTCCTGGTTCGGGTGGGAGGATTCGCCGGCGACGAAGCGTTCATTTCCTTCGCGCATCCGGCGCCAGGCAAGGGCAGGAGTCAGATAGGTAGTCACCCTGCTTACCTTAGGGGGCAGTGGTGGCCGAAGGTGAAACTGTGACGGCAGGATTGCTGTCCATGGACTTCACGACGGCGTCCGCCAGGGTGGCGAATTCGTCCAGTTGGGCGGCGCCGGAGAGGATCACGGTAGTCCCGCGGTAGTCAAGCACCATCGACTTTTCGCCTTTGCCGGTATCGCGGAGTTCCCATTCCTGCCCGCCGGCATTGCGGGATCCGGTGACCGGTGCATTTTCTGTCTGCTGCAGGAGCCAGGTGGGGTTGGCGGCGCGGGTCTGGATGAGTCCGATGAAGGACTGTTTGGGCGTGATGTAGCCCACCTCCCACGAGGGAACGCCGCTTCCCGTGCCGGCTTCCCAGCGGGCGTAGTTGGGCCGGAAGGTGTTGCCCGTGTCCGGGGCCACCGGTGTGAATCCTGCCACATCCGTTGCGTTGCGGGCTGCGGCGCTGACGTCGATGTCCGGGCGGTAGCCGTCATTCTTGGGGGAGGGGTTCATCAGGACGATGGGCAGGAAGGCCGCGATGCTGACCGCCAGGGCAATGATCATCCCGATCACCGAGGCGTTGGCCCGCTTCGCTGCCGCAGCCGGAATCACAGGCTTAACCGGGGGCTGCCCTCCCTGCACGCCGGGTCCGTTGTTGCTTCCGGATCCGGCCGGTTCGGGGGTGGGACTGGTCTTTTCCTGCATTTCGCTCACCCCTCCATAGTCCCCTATGCCGGTGCACAACTCACACTCGCCCCAGGCGGCGCCGGCCCCTGTCTGGGGCAGCGCGCGCGGGTACATTGCGCCGCCGCGTCATGCCGCAGCCCGAGGGCGGTGCCGCGACTATGATCGATATCAGAGGAATCACCGCGTTCGCTGTTCCGGCGGAGCGGGTTCAATGATCGCCACTCGAAGAAGAGGTTCACGTGTCACCAGCGTCCATGACCCAGAAGTACTCCACGATCTCCCCGTCCCTGGCTGTGGGCAATGACGAGCCGGACCGCAACCTCGCCCTTGAGCTTGTCCGCGTTACCGAGGCCGCGGCAATCGCCGGCGGCCACTGGGTTGGCTTCGGCGACAAGAACACGGCCGACGGCGCCGCCGTTGACGCCATGCGCTCCTTCCTGCAGACGGTCCACTTCAACGGCGTTGTGGTCATCGGCGAAGGCGAAAAAGACGAAGCCCCCATGCTCTTCAACGGCGAACGCGTCGGCGACGGCACAGGCCCCGAATGTGATGTGGCCGTAGACCCCATCGACGGCACCCGCTTGACCGCCCTGGGCATCAACAACGCCCTCGCCGTCCTGGCCGTGGCCGAACGCGGCTCCATGTTCGACCCCTCCGCTGTGTTCTACATGGAAAAGCTCGTCACCGGCCCCGAGGCCGCTGACATGGTGGACCTCCGCCTGCCCGTCAAGCAGAACCTGCACCTGATCGCCAAGGCCAAGGGCGTCAAGGTCAACCAGCTCAACGTCATGATCCTTGACCGCGACCGCCACCGCCCGCTGGTGGAAGAAATCCGCGAGGCCGGCGCCCGCACCAAATTCATCATGGACGGCGACGTCGCCGGTGCCATCGCAGCCGCCCGCTCCGGTACCGGCGTGGACGCGCTGATGGGTATCGGCGGAACCCCCGAAGGCATCGTTGCGGCCTGTGCCATCAAGTCCCTCGGTGGTGTCATCCAGGGCCGCCTGTGGCCCACCAGCGACGAGGAAAAGCAGAAGGCCATCGACGCCGGACACGACCTTGAGCGCGTCCTGTCCACCAACGACCTCGTCTCCAGCGACAACTGCTACTTTGCCGCCACCGGCATCACCGACGGCGACCTGCTCAAGGGCGTCCGGTACTCCAAGGACAAGGTCCTCACCCAGTCCATCGTGATGCGGTCCAAGTCCGGCACCATCCGTTTTGTGGAGGGCGAGCACCAGGCCAGCAAGTGGGAAGGGTACGCCCGCAAGAGCTGATCCCCTTCCTGCCCGACACAGATCCCCGGAGCGCCGCAGGGTGCTCCGGGGATCTGCCGTTTCAGGCCTTGGTATAGGGTTGAAGCCATGATTCCTGCTGTTGTGCCCTGTACTGACCGCGCCCTCTGGGACGAATATGTTGACCGGTTCCAGGGACATCCGCAGCAGCTGTGGGGCTGGGGCGAGACCAAGGCAATGCATGGCTGGTCCGTGGAACGGGTGCTGGTCAATCACGGCGACAAGACCGTGGGCTGCGCCCAGTTGCTGGTCCGGAGGCTGCCGTTCCCCTTCCGCGCCCTGGCCTACATCCCCCGCGGCCCGATGTGTTCGGTGGAGGACGCCCCGGCCGTACTGGCCAGCCTGGCTGACCATGCAGCCGCGCGCCACCAGGCAGTGGCGTTGAGCATCGAACCCGACTGGGATCAGGACTCCGCCTTCGCCGGCGCGGTAGCCTCCGCCGGCTTCCGGCCCACCACCAACACCGTGCTGATCCCGCGGACGCTGATCCTGGACCTCTCCAGGACAGACGACGAACTGATGGCGGAGATGTCCAAGTCCACCCGGGCCAACATCCGCAAGGCCATGCGCAGCGACGTCGAGTTCCGGAAGGTCAAGAACGAGGCCGAGCTTGAACAGGTCCTCGCGATCTACCACGAGACGGCCGAGCGCGCCGGCTTCGGCATCCATGAGGACCAGTACTACCGCGACATCTTCAAGAACATGGGGGACGGGTCCCCGGTCATCGCCGCGTTCGACGGCGAGCAGATGCTGGCCTTCGTCTGGCTGGCCAGGAGCGGGTCCACGGCTTTCGAGCTGTATGGCGGGGTCTCTGCCGAAGGCCAGAAGCAGCGCGTGAACTACGGCGTGAAATGGGCCGCCCTGCAGGCCATGCGCGAAGACGGGTGCTCCCGCTACGATTTCAACGGCCTCCTCAACGACGGTATCTCCGACTTCAAGAAGCAGTTCGCCAAGCACGAAAACATGCTCCTGGGTACGTGGGAAAAGCCGCTCTCACCGCTCTATCCGGCCTACGCCCAGGCCATGCCGCTGGCCCGCCGAGGCCTGCAGCAGGGGAGGCGGCTCCTGAAGACCGCGGCCGGCCGCATCCGGCCACTGATCCAGCGGCTGCGCCCGGGCAGCTGACGAAGCAGGCCAGAAAAAGGGCGACGGCGGCACCCGCGTGGGGTGCCGCCGTCGCCCTTTGCTCTTTGCTGGCCTGGCAGCCGCGGGTTGCTGAGCAGGCTGCTAAAGGCCAGTGGTGACTGCGAACGCCAGCGCAGGTTCGGTGCTGCCGGCTACCGGGTGGACGTTAACGGGCGCCTCGGCGGCCGGCAGGAAGGCGCTGCCGCCGCGCGAGAGCTGCAGATCGCCCTTGGGAGAGTCCAGGTAGATGTCCCCGGCCACCACAATCACCACGGCGGCGCCGGACTGGGCCAGCGGAACGGGGCCCGCGTCCGGTGCGAGCTCGATCCGCTGGAGCTGGAATTCCTCGAAGGGCGGCCGGAAAAGCTCCTGGTCCATGACGGTCCGCTCGGCCTGAAGCATTGGCACGGCCACTGGCTGGAAGTCGATGGTCCGCAGCAATTCCGGGACGTCGACGAACTTGGGTGTGAGCCCGCCGCGCAGCACGTTGTCGGAGGACGCCATCACTTCAACGCCAAGCCCGTGCAGGTACGCGTGCACGTTCCCCGCCGGCAGGTAGACGGCCTCGCCCGGCTCCAGCGATATCCGGTTGAGCAGCAGCGAGATCAGCACGCCGGGGTCACCCGGGTACTTTTCATTGAGGCTGATGACTGTGGCCAGTTCGGTTTCGTAGGGTGCCAGCGGAGCTCCGGCCAGCAGCGCGGCAACCACCTGGGCGGTGTCGTCAGCTACTGACTGGCCGCCGGTGATCAGCCGCTCGAAAGCGGCCCGCAGGCCGGCCCCTTCATCACCCGCCCGGAGATCCTCGAGCAGGGTACCGATCAGCGCGGGTGGCTCGCCTTCCACCTGATCAAAGGCTGCCGCAACGTGTTGCAGGATTTCGCGGGTCCGGGCTGCCGGGCGGAAACCGCAGAGCGCCTCGAACGGCGTCAGGGCAAAAATCATCTCCGGTTTGTGGTTGTCATCCCGGTAATTCCGGTTGGGGGCGTCAGGTGCGAGGCCCTGCGCGTTTTCACGCGCAAAACCGGCCCTCGCCTGGTCAAGGCTGGGATGGACCTGCAGGGACAGCGGCTGTGCGGCAGCGAGGACCTTGGCCAGGAAGGGGAGGCGGGGGCCGAAACGCGCCACCGAGTCAGAGCCGAGGAAATGCTCGGGGTCGCGCGAGATCAGTGCGTCCAGGGCAGTGGCGGAGCCGTCCTCCGGAACGCGGGCCACGGAGGGCGAGTCCGGGTGCGCGCCGATCCACAGCTCGGCTTCGGGGCGGCCGGACTCGGGGCGTCCCAGTAGGGCCGCGATGGCCGTTGTTGATCCCCAGGCGTAATCCCGGAGGACGTTCTCAATCTCGTACAAGTTGGTGTCCGTTCCTAGGTCTGGAGGGAAGGGAAAGTGGGCTTACAAGGGGGCGCACTGGCCGTTGGTCGCCACCAGTTCACGGATGGCTTGTTCGTCGCCCTGGCGCTTGAGCCCGTTGAGCAGGGACTCGGTGATGGGTTCACCGTCCGGAGTGGTGGTCACCGGCGTGAAGTCCGCCGAGGGAGGAGACTGCTGGGTCCGGATTCCGCCCCCTGCAGGCGGCGCTCCAGCGGCGGGCGCTGCGGGAGCGGGCGCCGCCTGCAGGTGCCCGGAGGCGGCCGCCGGAACCACCAGCATGTCATCGGCGGTTCCTGCAGACTGGGCATCCGAGGCCGAGGCCAGCAGCTGGTCCACACGCTCGTGGATGATGTCGAAGTTCGGAACCGTGGAGAAGGAGGCGTCAAAGTCCGGCGGGCCGATGGTGAGCCGCTTGGCTTCCTTGCCCTTTGCCTTGATGGCCAGGTCCAGGAAGCTGCCCAGCTGCGAGGAGGAGATATTGGAGTCCACAACCTTGGTTCCGGCGTTGGCGATGTCCTCGAACTTGGCCAGCAGGGTGGCCGGGTCCAGCTGTTTGAGCATGGCCTGCTGGACACACTGCTGGCGCGCGATCCTGGCGTAATCGTCCACGAATTCCCGCGAGCGGCCATACCACAGGGCGTGGTAGCCGTCCAGGGTGTTGTCGCCGGCCGGGATCCAGCCCAGCGGCATGCCGTGGATGCCGTTGGCCTCGTCGATGGTTTCCCCGCTGATGGGCACCCAGCCGCCGGCCTTGATCCGGATGCCGCCCATGGCGTCAATGAGCTTGGAGAAGCCGTCCATGTCCACCAGCACGTAGGCCTGGATGTCCATGCCCAAGGTTCCGGAGACGGCTTCCAGGGTTGCCTGCGCACCGGGGTCCGCCACGCCGGGGTAGAGGTCCGCGTGTTCGTTGGTGACCTCAGTGTTGATGGCGTTGATCAGGCACGCGTCGCCGCAGTCGTACCCGTCGGGGTAGATGGCGCGCATGGGGGAGTCCGCGCTGAACTGGGCGTTCTGGAAGTTCCGCGGGATGGAGATGATGGCCGTCTGGCCGGTCTCGGCATCGACACTCAGCACGGACAGGCTGTCCGGGCGCCTGCCGGTCCGGTCATCCCCGGCGTCGCCGCCCATCATCAGGAAGTTGTACCGGCCGTCCACCGGTTCCATGGCGGGGCCGGCCGAGAAGATGCTGCCGATGGCGTTCCGGCCAACGTTTAGCAAGTAGGCGGCGTAGCCCAGCGAGCCGCTTCCCAGCACCATCGCCAGCACCAGGGCAATCACGACGGCGGGACGGGCGGGCGGCGCCAGCAGTACCGGGCGGATGAGCCTCAGGGTGTTGATAAAGAGGATGGCCCAGCCAACGGCCAGCGCCGCCAGCACGATGATGATGGCCAGGGAGGCGAGGGGGTTGGTGATGATGCTGATCAGCAGGCTCCGGTTGACCAGCAGCAGGATGACGGCCAGTACCAGGGCTGCCCAGGCGCAGAGGGTTACGCGCAGCGCAGCCCGGCCGAGTTTGCGGTCGCCCGCTACGAGTTGGGCACTGCCGGGCACCAGGAGCGTCATCAGGACCAGCACAAAGCCGCGTTTGGTCCGGACCTGGGGTGAGGCGCTCACCGGGTAGCGGACGGGGTCGGTCATGGCAGTGTCCGAGGGGGACTGCTGGATCTTGCTGCTGGACATGGCCGCCTCCCTAACGGCTGCCCCGGAGCGTTCCGTTTCCCTCTGCGAAGACCTCACTGACCTTCTGCCGGAGGTTTGCCCCCTTGCGGGTGGCCACGGCATTGAGGTCGGCGGCGAATTCGATAAGGTCGACGCGCAGCGAGGCGGCAAGCTCATCAGTGCCTGCTGCCAGCATCCGGACTGCGAGGAGTCCGGCATTGCGGGCTCCCGCGATGGAAACCGTGGCTACCGGAACACCGGCAGGCATCTGCACGATGGAGAGCAGGGAGTCCATACCGTCCAGGGTCTTCAAGGGAACGGGCACTCCGATCACGGGGAGCGGTGTGACACTGGCCAGCATGCCTGGAAGGTGGGCGGCGCCACCGGCGCCGGCAATGATGACCCTCAAACCGCGCTCGTGCGCTGTCTGGCCGTAACGGATCATTTCCATCGGCATCCGGTGTGCCGAGACAACGTCGGCTTCGAAGGGAATGCCGAACTCCGCCAGGGCGTCCGCTGCCGCTTCCATTACCGGCCAGTCGGAGTCCGAACCCATCACCAGGCCTACCAGAGGGCTGACTGCGGTGCCTCGGGCCGGGGTAGCTTCGGCGCTCATGCGTTCTCCTCAAGAATTGCTGGCGGTTCTTCTGCCGGCACCCGCCCGTCCCGGATGATGCCTGCCACCACGGCGGCCCGGCGTCGAACGGAGTCAACGTCCGCCGTCGACGTGCCTGCCAGGTTGACGTGGCCGATCTTGCGGCCGGGGCGCACGGATTTGCCGTAGCAGTGCACCTTGGCGGCCGGTTCGCTGGCCAGGGCCAGCGGGTAAGCGGAAAACAGGTCCTGGTTGTCTCCGCCCAGGAAGTTCTTCATCACCACAACCGGTGCCAGGGCATCTGTGGCACCCAAGGGCAGATTCAGGACCGCCCGGAGGTGCTGCTCGAACTGGCTCGTCACCGCACCGTCCTGGGTCCAGTGCCCGGTGTTGTGCGGCCGCATCGCCAGTTCGTTGATCAGGAAGCCGGCACCTGTTCCGGGCGTTTCGAAGAGTTCCACCGCCAGGACGCCAGTCACTCCGAGTTCATTGGCAATCCTCAGCGCGGCATCCTCGGCCGCGGCGGCAACTTCCACGGGGATGTCGAGGGCGGGGGCGATGACTTCGTCGCATACGCCATCCACCTGGACAGTGTGTACTACCGGCCACGCCCGGGCTTCCCCGTCAGGTGTGCGCGCAACCAGCGCAGACAGTTCCCGGGTGAATTCGACTTTTGCTTCGGCGAGGAGGGGGCTCATGGACTCGAACCAGTCACTGGTTTCGGCAGCCTCCGCGGCGGAGGAGATGATCCGTACACCCTTGCCGTCGTAGCCGCCGCGCGGCGTCTTCAGGACTACCGGCCAGCCGGTCTCCTCGCCGAATGCGACCAGTGCGGGCACGTCGGCGACGGAAGCCCAGACCGGATTCGGCAGTTCGAGGCGGTCGATGGCAGCGCGCATGACGAGTTTGTCCTGGGCGTGGACCAGGGCGTCCGGGCCGGGCTGGACGTTGACGCCGGCTTCCTGCAGGGCCCTGAGATGGGCCGTGGGAACGTGTTCGTGGTCGAACGTCATCACGTCCAGGCCCTTGGAGAATTCCAGCAGGGTCTGGAAGTCCTTGTAGTCGCCCACCGGCGAGGAGGACACTGCAGACACGGCTGAAACGTCGTCACTTTCGGCAAGGACGCGCAGTTCGAAGCCGAGTGCTGTTGCCGCTGGGGCCATCATTCGCGCAAGCTGGCCGCCGCCAACCACACCTATTACTGGAAAAGTCACATGGGCCAGCCTACCGAAAACCGCCGGGTATCCCGCCTTCGGGTCGGGGCGGCGGTTGAGTTTTTCGGCGCACGCGGCGCCGGATGGAGCAAGTTTGGGGGGCTTCCGTCCAGCTTTGGGGGCTAAAATAGGCCTCTGGCCGTGTGGCCCATTGTTTCAACGGCCATGGAGGGTCATGTTTAGCGCACTTTCAGATCGCATCCGGGGGCTCGCCTCGCTTTTCTGGCGTGAGGTGGCCAAGTTTGGTGCCGTCGGCGGTGTGGCATTCGTCATCGATAACGGCCTCACGTATTTCCTGATGCACGGAGCGATGTCGGACAGCGAGGCCAAGGCCCGCTTTGTGGGCGCTTCGGTGGCCACGATCTTTTCCTGGATCGCGAACCGTCTCTGGACCTTCCGGCACCGCCGGCAGGCCAACGTGCTGCGCGAGTTCCTGATGTTCATCCTCATCAACGGCATCGGGATCGGGATTTCCACCGGATTTACCGCCCTGGCCAAGTACGGGCTGGGCGTCACGGACAAGAACCTGCTCTTCCTTGCCGGTGTTGTGGGCATCCTGGTAGCAACAGTGGTCCGGTTCTTCGCCTACCGGTTCCTGGTGTTCAACCAGGAACTGGACCAGGAGCCCGAGTTCTCGCACGACCACGAGCTCATCGAACTCCACCATGCCAAAGGTGCGCACGCCGATGCTGATGTGGCGGAGCCCGAGCCTTTTGCCGGGGACCCCGCCCAGCCCCAAAAGTAGGGGCGCGGCCCGGGCCAGCCTTCAGCTGCCGTGGATGCGTTCCGCGGCGAGCAGCTTCCCGGTATCCGCAACGTCAGGATGGGTGAGCACCACTGAGCCTCCGCGGCGCCAGGCGCCGAGTGCATCGGCCAGCGCCGCTTCAAGCCCGCCGCCGCCCGCCACGTGAAGCCGGACGCCTTCTTCATGGGGCACCGCGAAGCCGTCCAGCAGGTCTTGGTGGAGGTGCCGGCGCCCGTCAGATGCCACGATGGCGCAGGCGGATGGATCCGGATCGACATGCTGCATAAAAACATCCCCGTGGGAGCGCACCTCGGCCGCGTAGTCGAGGAAGCCGGCCGGAAGTCCGCCGTCCCACCGCATGGCAAGCGCCGGCAGCGCCACTGCCACCACGGCGTCGTACTTTCCGTTCACCGCATCCGGCGCGGCGGTTGCCAGGAAGTCGGCCTCCTCCCCGTTCAGCACGGTCTCAAGGCCGAGCTGCCAGGCGGCCAACGCCCACACCATGGACTTCCAATGCGCCGGAAGGTCCAGGGCCAGCCGCATGCCGGGCCCGGCGTCCAGTTCGTCCTGCAGCAGGTTGCTGGTTTTGGCCACCCAGTTGTCCAGCACCTTTCCGGACAATTCCACGCGCTCGGAGTCCGGGCCGTACCAGGTGAGCCGCGGGGCCGTGGAATTGCCGGAGCGAAGGCTGGTCATCAGATCGATTGCGGGGGTATTCATGGCTCAATCCTGCCACCCGCCGCTCGGCGGGTCATCCGGTCGTTCGAGCCTGGTTCCATCGCACCAGTGCCGCTGTGATCTTTATCACTTCCGATGCTAAGCGTGCTTGCTATTTTGGTGAAAAGCGGCTATTTTCCGCACCAACTGGGACCTTTTGGCATTCCGGCGCCTACTTTTCGCCCCCTCGGCGCCGCTGTGGCGCCGGAGCCGCAGAAAATCGCGGGCGTGGCGTGCGAAACTTCGCAGGATTTACTGATTATTATCCGGGCAGCGGCTTGACTCACCCTAGTTACACGCGTGTAATTAGATAACTAAAGGCAACTGCGTAAATACCGGCACACAACCGAGTGTCCATGTATCCAGGCAGTCGCTGCAACATCAGGAGGGTCGCCGTGGGGCAAGCAGAGCGTATCCAGGAAGATGCCGTCGTCGCCGGTCAGGCAACGGCGAAATACCGTTCGCGGGGGGTGCCAAGCGATTGGTACGTTGACCCTGCCGACCCTGATGCGGCGGAGCGGTACAACACGAACAACAAGGACTTTCTCCAGGACCAGGCCACGGCATTCCTTGCCGCCCATGAGGCCCTCCTGGATGGCGGTGGGGACCCTGAGGACGAGCTGGACCCGCCCATGGAACTGGCGGCGGCCGGAACGGCGCAGCCGGTCTGGATCGGCCTGCCCTTCCAGCAGGACTTTGATGACGAAGGCGAGCTTGGCTGGCAGACGGACGCCTTGTGCGCCCAAACGGACCCGGAGGCATTCTTCCCCGAAAAGGGCGGTTCCACCCGCGACGCGAAAAAAGTATGCGGTGCCTGCAACGTGCGGTCGCAATGCCTTGAGTACGCGCTGGCGAACGACGAACGGTTCGGCATCTGGGGAGGCCTGTCCGAGCGTGAGCGCCGGCGGCTGAGGAAGCGAGCAATCTAATTCATCAGGATGTTCACGTCACTGCCGTTGTGGTTGCCCACAACGGCAGTGCCTATCTCCCCAGGACCCTGGCAGCACTGGCGGACCAGACCCGGCCCGCGGACTATGTCATCGGGGTCGATACCGGCTCCCGCGACGATTCCGAGGTCCTCCTCCAGCAGGCTCTGGGCGGGGCGCACGTCGTCAGCCACCGCGGGAAGAGCGGTATGGGCGCTGCCGTCTCCGCCGGCCTCGCCCGGCTCGCCCCCTGGCGCGGCGAGCCAGGCGCGGGCGGGCCGGAGTGGATTTGGCTGCTCCACGACGATGCCGCACCCGCCCCGGAAGCCCTCGCTGAGCTTCTCACCGCTGTTGAACGCGCACCGTCCGTCACTGTCGCCGGCTGCAAGCAGCTGGATTGGCACGCTGAACGCCATCTGATAGACGTCGGCCTGTCAACGAGCCGCTGGGCCGAACGGCTCACACTTATCGACGCCGACGAACTGGACCAGGGGCAATACGACGGCCGCACGGACACGTTCGCCGTTAACTCGGCGGGCATGCTGGTCCGCCGCGACGTCTGGGAGCAGTTGGGCGGCTTCGACCCCGCGTTGCCGGGCAGCGGCGATGACGTCGACTTCTGTTGGCGCAACCGGCTGGCCGGACACCGGGTGGTGGTAGTTCCCGCAGCCACGATGTTCCACGTTGCCCACCGGCCCCATGCGCTGGGGAATGCTGCTGCAGCCCGGAAAGCACAGGTCCATCTGCGCCTGAAGCATGCACCGCTGTGGATGGTTCCTGTCCACGCTGCGGCCGCCCTGCTGGGAAGCATCTTCAAATTTGTGCTGAGCATTGCCGTTAAGGATCCCGGGCACGGCATTACGCAGCTCGTTGCGACTTTCGCTGCGCTGGCCAGGCCGGGCGCCGTTTTGAAGGCCAGGCGGACCGCCCGAAGGACACGCCGGATCAGGCGCTCCGTCATCCGCAAGCTCCAGACACCGAGGCGGGAGGTCTGGAGCCACAGGCGTTCGCTGATGGAAGCCCTGGGGTCGGACGCCACTGCAGCTGACCACCTAGAACACGACCCGCTGGCGCATCAGCCCACCGGTGACGCTTCGGACGACTTCGCGGCGCTGGCCACCAGTAAACGCGGCTGGGTGGGCAACGGGGCGCTGGCCGCAATTATCATCGCCTCAGTCACGTCGCTGCTGGGCCTGACCGGACTGTTCGGAGCCCCTGCAGTATCAGGCGGTGCCCTGATCCCTGTTTCCGCCGGGCTGGGCGAGATCTGGCACCACGCGTCCAGCTGGTGGATCTCCCTGGGCGCCGGACTCCCGGGGCGCGGCGACCCCTTCGGCTATGTCCTCTGGGTCCTCGGCGTACTCGGTGGCGGCGACGCCAATGCGGCCATGGCCTGGCTGCTGCTGCTCAGCACGCCGCTGTCCGGCCTGACCGCCTGGTTTGCTGCCGGTGGACTGACGGTCCGCCGCCGGCTGCGCCTGGTGGCGGCACTTTTCTGGGCCGGTGCTCCCGCCCTGCAGGTGGCGCTGAACCAGGGCCGGGCAGGGGCCCTCATTGCCCACATCATGGTTCCCCTCCTGGCGCTTGCCCTGCTACGCGCTACCGGTTCAGCCGTGGGCCAAGGCCGCTTTGAGGCCCCGGCTCCCGGCGACCGTCGTTTCACCGACAGGCCGCCAATTAAACCCGGGATCAACGGGATGCCGTCCTGGACCGCGGCGGCAGCTGCAGGCCTGGCCATGGCGGTGGTGACAGCTTCCGCGCCTTCCCTGCTCATTCCCGCCACCGTGGCAGTAGTGCTCTGCGGGCTCCTCCTTGGACGCCGCGGGCGCACGGTCTGGTGGGCACTGCTGCCCACGGCCGCCCTGTTCATTCCCTTCGGACTTTCCACGCTCGACCGGCCCCGGGCCTTACTGGCAGACCCCGGCGTGCCGCTGGCCTTTGACGCCGCACCGTTGTGGCAGCAGCTCCTCGGACAGCCGCTCGAGTTCGGCCCCGACGGCGGGCTCTCCGGGCTCCCGTTCTTCGCCGACGGCACCCTGCCGTGGGCATCACTGCTGGCGTTCCTGGTGGCCGTGCCGGTCCTGCTCCTGGCCGTGGCCGGACTATGCCTGCCGGGCCAGCGGACCGGAATTGCCCGGTTGTTGTGGGTTATTGCCACCATCGCCCTGGCCGGTGGATGGCTCGCAGGCAACGTGGCGGCCGGCATCAATGCCAACACCATGGTGACTGCCTTCCCCGGGCCGGCGGTTTCTGCCGCGGCCTTTGCCTTCCTGGGTGCCGCCCTGCTGGGGGCGGAACAGCTCCTTGGCCGTGCAGACAGGGCTGCAGCAACGGGCACGAAGCACAAGCTGACGCTGCGGTCCGCCACAGCGTTGGGCACGGTGCTCCTTGTTGCAGGACCGCTGGCTGGCATGACGGCCTGGTCGGCGCAAAACCTTCTTCGAACGTCCGCCGTGACGTCCCAGGCGCCCGCCGGCGCCGGTGCACCGCTGGGCACACCCCGCCTGGTGGAAGCCGCGGGCCGGCGTATCCTCCCGGCAACGGCCATCGACAGGGGGACCGGCCCCGAACAGACACGCACCCTGTTGATCAGCACCCGTGACGACGGCACCTATGACGCCTCGTTGATGCGTGGTGCGGGCACCACGCTGGACAGCCTCTCCGCCATCGCCTCCGCGCGGAACATCCTGGGCGCCCCGGGCTCCGAAGCAGTCCGGGACGACGACGAGGTCACCGCCGCAGTCCGCCGTGTGGTGGCCACCCTGGTTGCAGGCCAGGGCGTGGATCCCCGGACCGACCTCGAACAACTGGGCGCCGGCTTTGTGGTGCTGCGGGCCGCCGATACCGCCGCGCAACTGACCGCCAGCAGGATGGATGCGGTGCCGGGGCTTATTGCCGTAGGACAGACCGACGTCGGCTGGCTCTGGCGCATCGCTCCGCTGAACCAGCCGGCGCTGCAGCCGGCAGACATCACCCAGCGCGTAAGGATTGTTGATGGCAAGGGCGCCGCGATCGGCCTGGTACCTTCAGGCCACGACGACGTCGACGCCCCCATTCCCGAGGGTCCTGAGGGCCGCCTGGTGGTGCTCGCAGAGCGGGCAGATCCGGGGTGGACTGCGTGGCTGGATGGCCGGAAGCTCACAGCCACCACGTCCGGATGGTCACAGGCTTTCACACTGCCGCCCACGGCGGGACACCTGAGCGTGCGGTACGAAAACCCGGCCGCCCTGTGGGCCGGGATCGCCCAGGCCGCCGTCATCGGACTGACGGTGATGCTGGCCATCCCCATGCCGGCCCGGCGCCAGCGGACCGGCCTGTCCCGGGATGAAGGCTCGCTGCGTAAGGAACGCCAGAATGCATAACAACCCTGTTCACCCTGCAGCACCGCACGCGCTGCCTGCCGGCGGGGAAGCGGAAACCGAGGAAACCGAGGGGAGCCCGGACCAGGCGAAGCGCACCGGCAGCGGACGCAAAGCGCTCGTGACCGGGCTGCTGTCGGCTGCGGTCATCATGGCCGGTGCGGGAGCAGTGGTTGCGGCCGGATCCTTCCTTCCGCAGCCCGGCTCCAGCCGCAGCGTGCCCGCGGGGGTGTCCGCGGTTCCGGCCGGGACCAGCGTCGGGGTCTGCCCGGGACCCGCCCGCCTGCTGGAAGGCACGGAAGCGGGCACGGACCCGCAATTCAGTCCCGAGTCGGAGACTGCTGCCAGTACAGTCACCGGCGCCGTCCTCAGTGCCGGCGGCGTGCTGCCGGCAAGCCGCCTGTCGGAACTCAGCGGCCGGACCGCCGTCGAAATCGCCAAAGGGCCCGGCCCGTCCGCTGCCGCCGGCGCTCCGCAGGAGCTCCTGGCCGGGGTTGTTGCAGGGCGGCAGGTGAACCAGGTGAGTGTGCTCAGCGCCGATGCCACCACCAACCAGAAGGCCTCAGCTGCGGCCGGCATGAAGTTCACGGCAACCGACGGCGACCTGCAGGGGACGGCAGCCGCGAACTGCCAGCAGCCCTCGAACGACCAATGGCTCGCCGGTGCCAGTACTACGGTGGGCCGCACGTCCGTGCTGATGCTCACCAACGCTTCATCCACACCGGCCACCGTGAGCCTGGAGCTGTTTGGGTCCAACGGACAGATCCAGGCGCCGGGAAGCCGCGGCCTGCTCGTGGCGCCCGGTACTTCACGGGCTGTAGTTCTCGCCGGGCTCGCCCCGGGTGAAGCCCAGTTGAGCGTGCATATCCGCAGCGCCGGCGGGCCGGTCGCTGCCGTCATCCAGCAGAGCGTCCTGCGGGGACTGACCCCGGGAGGTGTGGACTTCATAGCCCCCGGTGCAGCACCGGCTGTGCGGCAGGTGATGACCGGGGTCGACATCCAGGAGGCGGGACAGGTTGCTTCGCTCACGGCGAAGTCCGGATATGAGGACGCCGGACCGGCCCTGCAGCTCACCGTTCCCGGACCGTCGGACGCCGTGGTGGAGGTCAAGCTGTACGGGCGGGACGGCCAGAAGGCCCTGCCGTCCGGCGGCGTGATCACCGCGAAAGCGGGTGCGGTCACGGAAATTCCACTCGCCGGGGTCCCGGCCGGCCACTATACGGTGGCTGCATCATCGGACGTCACTTTCGTGGCCGCTACGCGGATTACGCGCGGACTCCAGGACAGTAAAGCGGTGGATGTCGCCTGGGCGGCATCCGGAGTCAGGCTCGGCAGCCAGCACGTGGTGCCGGTTCCGCCGGGCGGCCAGCGCACCCTGGTTTTTGGTGCCCTGGAGAACCGGGCCACCATCACGTATTCGGCCATCACCGCAGACGGCAAAGTACGGGCGCCGGCCACGGCGGACATTGCCGGCGGAACAACGGCTTCCATCGCGGTGCCCGGGAAGGCTGACGATTCGGACGTCGTGGGCTACGTGGTCTCGGCGTCAGGAGACGCTGCCTATGGTTCCCTGCTGCTGCAGCAGGACGGCCGGGACGATATCTCGTCACTGGCATTCCTCCCGGCCGCTGCCGGACAGGAAACCGTACCCGTGACCCTCAGCTACTGACGACGCCTCTTCAGCCGGCCCTTAGTACAGGCGCTCAGTACCGGCGCCGGTAAACGGGGTCCAGCGTTTCGGGGGCAACACCCAGCATTTCAGCCGTGTGTTCCACCACCACGTCATGGACCAGGTCCTGGAGGTCGTCGACGCCCCCGCACGCCTGCTCCACCACGCGCCGGTACACCGTGATCATGGGGCCGTCCTGGTCCGTTGCAGGGATGTAGGCGCCCATGGGTGCCGGGGCCGAATTCGCTGCCAGCTGTTCGAGGTCCGGCGGGATCTCATCCACGCCGAACCGCACGCCGTCGAGGGTCTTGCCCCAGATATCGTGGAGCCGCTGGGCGGAGTCCAGGACCATGTCATCGAACCGGTCAGAGCGCGTGCGGTAGCCGGGATGCGTGGGGAGCATCACTTCGCCACGGAGACCGCGTCCATGCCGGTTCCGGCGGCGGGCCATAAAGCTTTTGCCGGGTATTCCGGTGCCCGGGTCCTTAACGGCACCCGGGTCAGCCAACCGGACCGTAAAACCTGATTCATGGTTCGATGACTGCATACATCGACTGTAAACCCGGGCGAACAATTACGCGATACATTGTCCCCGGCTTCACGGGCGCGTCGACCCGAAGCGGCAATGCGCCGATATGCGGTGGACAGCGAGTAGTCTGGGATGTCGTGGGAGCTATCCGTCAGTGTTCAAGATCTGCGTGCCGCCAGTCAGCGGTGGCTACCCTGACGTACGTCTATGCCGACTCCACTGCAGTCCTTGGTCCGCTGGCCACCTACGCTGAACCGCATTGTTACGATCTGTGCGAGCAGCATGCAGGCTCCCTGACCGTTCCCCGGGGCTGGGAAGTCCTGCGCCTGGCCATGCCCACCACTCCGCAGCAGCCGGGTCCCGATGACCTGCTGGCCTTGGCCAATGCGGTCCGGGACGCCGCTGCCTTGCCGGCCCAGCCGCCGTCGACCCCAGCCAAGCGCGGACCGCACTCAGCCCTTGAGGCACCGGCTGGAGCAGAAGGTACCCGGCGCGGCCACCTGCGCGTCCTCCGGGAACCGTCCTGAACGCATCTGGCGGTACGCTGGAAGCTGCAATTCCGTCCGCTACCGGCGCCAGCGCGCCCGTCAGGGAGCATGTATCAATGCCAAAGATCAGTCCTGAACTGCTGTCCGTCCTGCGTTGCCCCGTGACAGGTTCGCTGTTGGTGCAGGAGGGCGAGGAGCTTGTTGCAACCGCCGGGGACGAGTCCGGCGTCAGGCCCCGGTACGCCATCGAGGACGGGATTCCGCTCCTGCTTCCGCCCGAACTGCTGGCAGCCGCCGCCTCTGCCGGTTCAGACCAGCACGACGCAACCACTGCTGCACCGCCGGCAGGGTAGCGCCCCCTCTTTCGAACCACAGGCCCACCAGGCCACCGGCACTCCGCTGCCGCAGTTCCCGGACCCAGCACCGGCCATCGCCGGACAAAGTAAAGGATTCACCCATGGCTTTTGATTACAAGGTTGCCGACATTTCACTGGCTGAAGCCGGCCGGCACCAGATCCGCCTCGCCGAGCACGAGATGCCCGGCCTGATGTCCCTGCGCGAGGAGTTCGGCCCCAGCCAGCCGCTCAAGGGCGCCCGGATCGCCGGATCCCTGCACATGACCGTGCAGACCGCCGTGCTGATCGAAACCCTGACGGCCCTCGGCGCCGAGGTGCGCTGGGCTTCGTGCAACATCTTCTCCACCCAGGATGAAGCCGCTGCCGCCGTTGTGGTGGGCAAGGGCACCGTGGAGGACCCGCAGGGCGTGCCCGTGTTTGCCTGGAAGGGCGAAACCCTCGAGGAATACTGGTGGACCGCCGAGCAGATCCTCACCTGGCCCGGCGCCGGGTCTGATCCGGAGCTCGGCCCCAACATGATCCTGGATGACGGCGGCGACGCCACCATGCTGGTGCACAAGGGTGTGGAGTTCGAGGCGGTGGGCAACGTTCCCTCCGCCGATCCCACCGATTCCGAGGAATACGGAATCTTCCTGGAAGTCCTCCGCCGCTCCCTCGCGGCTGACCCCAAAAAGTGGACCCGTACGGCCGCCACCATCAAGGGCGTCAGCGAGGAAACCACCACCGGCGTACACCGCCTCTACCAGCTGGCCGAACAGGGCAAGCTGCTGTTCCCCGCCATCAACGTCAACGACTCCGTCACGAAGAGCAAGTTCGACAACAAGTACGGGATCCGCCACTCCCTCCCGGACGGCATCAACCGGGCCACCGATGTGCTGATGGGCGGCAAGGTCGCCGTCGTCTGCGGCTACGGCGACGTCGGCAAGGGCGCCGCCGAGGCCCTGCGCGGCCAGGGCTCCCGGGTCATCGTCACCGAAATCGACCCCATCTGCGCCCTGCAGGCCGCGATGGACGGCTACCAGGTGGCCAAGCTCGAGTCCGTCCTGGCCCAGGGTGACATCTTCATCACCACCACGGGCAACAAGGACGTCATCATGGCCGAGCACATGGCGGGCATGAAAAACAAAGCAATCGTGGGCAACATCGGCCACTTCGATAATGAAATCGACATGGCCGGGCTCGCGAAGGTCCCGGGGATCAGGAAAGTGGAGATCAAGCCGCAGGTCCACGAGTGGGTGTTCGACGCCGGAACGGCAGCCGAGCGTTCCATCATCGTCCTGTCCGAAGGCCGGCTGCTGAACCTGGGCAATGCCACCGGGCACCCGTCCTTCGTCATGAGCAACTCGTTCGCCAACCAGACCATCGCCCAGATCGAGCTGTGGACCAAGAAGGACCAGCCGGAAGGCCAGCGCGAGTACGAAAACCAGGTCTACGTCCTGCCCAAGGTCCTGGACGAAAAAGTTGCACGCCTGCACCTGGACGCCCTGGGTGTGGAGCTCACCGAGCTGACCAAGGACCAGGCCGAGTACCTGGACCTCGACGTCGCCGGCCCCTACAAGCCCGAGCATTATCGTTACTAAGAAGTAAAGCGCCCGGGGGCCAACGGCACCCGGGCCGTTACTTTTTGCACCTAGGATCAAAATATGGAGCCTGAAGTCAAGCCCCGCCGTCCGGGCAGAACCAAGAAAATTCTTGTGGTGGTAGCGGTGTGCCTCCTCGCCGCTGTCGGCGGCGTGTTCTCCGCGGTGGCGCCGGGAATCGCCCGCGGTGCCATTGAATCCGAGGCAGGCTCCGCCGTCAGGACATCCCCCGGCGTCGCTCTGCCGGTCATCGCTCCCGTTAAACTGGACGCCGCGCCGGCCAACGGTGCCAAGCAGGTCAACCCTGCCGCCCCGGTGTCACTGAAGGTGGCCAACGGCACCATCGAGCGCGTCACCCTCACCAGCACTTCAGGGGAGACCGTCGAAGGCAGCATCGACGCCGAGGGCACCGGCTGGACCGCAGCCGGAGCATTGAAGTTCAACACGGACTACAGCTACACCTTCGTGGTCAAGGACAGCGCCGGACGCGAGGCAAGCACCACCCAGACCTTCAGCACCGTCTCCAGTACCCATGAAGCCGACGCCGCCATCTACCCGCTGGATGGCATGAAGGTGGGTGTGGGGCAGCCCCTGCAGATCATCTTCAGTGAACCTGTCACCAACCGTGACGCCGTGGAGAAGGCCATCACCATCTCCAGCAGTGCAGGCCAGGTGGGCGCCTTCCACTGGTACAGCGACACCATGGTCCGGTACAGGGCCGAAAACTTCTGGGCCGCAAACTCCACAGTCACCATGGACATGAAGCTCTTCGGCGTGGATCTGGGCAACGGCCAGATCGCCAACTTCAACAAGAAAGTGAACGTTGCCATTGGTGACAAGAAGGTGGCTGTGGCGGACGCTGCCGCCCATACCTTCACGCTGAGCGTCAACGACCAGGTGGTCAAGACGCTGCCGGTCAGCATGGGCGACAAGCGCTTCCCGTCTGCCCGGGGGTATGGCGTGCTGATGGAGAAGAAGCGCTATGACCACTTCCGGGCCTCGAGCATCGGATTGAAGCCGGACGACCCCGCCTATTACGGTGACGTGGACGTCGAATACACCATCCGGCTTACGCTCAGCGGGGCCTACATCCACCAGGCCCTGCCGTCCGCGTTCCCCTTCATCGGCAACACCAACGTCTCGCATGGCTGCATCGGGTTCGCTCCCGACGGCGCCGCCTGGGTCTTCGACAACATGGGCACCGGCGACGTGGTCCAGATCATCAACACCGAGGGTGACTACGCGGCCCACACGGACGGCTTCGGCGACTGGAACATCCCCTGGGGCGAATACAACAACTAGCGCCCGGCTGCAGCGGCTAACTGCTGAAGGGCAGCCGCTGCAGCCTCTCGCCCGTCTCGGCGCTCCGCCGTCGTGCCTTGCCCAGCCTTGCGAGGTCCCTGGTGCGCCGTTCGGCAACGACAGCGGCAAGGTAGTCTTCAGGGGTGGTTCCCGCGGGCGGGGGAGGGGCCACGTGGGCCGCGAGTTCGGTGGCAATTGACTCGGCCATTCCGGCCCTGGAGAACGGCGCCATGCGCCCTGCCTGCCGGATGAATTGGGATGCCCGCCGCGCGGTGGCATCCGGGAGCCTGCCGATATCCGCGGTGGCCGCCCAGGGTGTCAACCGTGGCGGAACGAACACCGGCGCGGACCGTTCCACCGGTACCCGGCTCCGGATGGCGTAGGTCCCGGCCATCAGGTCGCCCAGCCGGCGTGACCTCTCGTTAAAGAGGGCCACGGCAATGGCCAGGCCGCCGAAGGTCAAATAGATTTCGAGGAATCCGGTCAGGCCGCGGATGAGGGCGTGGCGGAAGCGGATGGCGCCGCCATCCTCCCGGACCACCCGCAGGCCCGCTGCAAGTTTGCCCAGCGAGAGCCCGCGGCTCAAGGTCTCGATGGCCACGGGAACGATCACCAGGCAAAAAACCACACCGGCAAGGACCAATGCCCGCTGGGCGGCCTCGTCCAGGTCTTCACCGGCGGCCGATATCCCCACCAGGATCAGCACGAGCAACACGATGCTCAACGCCATGTCCAGGAGCAGGCCCAGGGCACGGGCCGCGAAGGAGGCGGGACGCAATTCCAGTACCACTGCTTCGCCCGTGACGATCGAACTCATGCTGGTCCCCGTTCCCCGCATTTGATGTTGCAGACGCAAGTCTAGTGCCGGGCGCTAGGCTGATGCCGTGGATATGGACGCGTTCTCCGCCATCAATGCGGACAGGTGGTCCCGGCTGCACGAGCTCGCCTACAAGGCCAGGCTCACCGGGTCCGAGGCAGACGAACTGCTGGCCCTCTACCAGTCAACGTCCGCACATCTGTCCCTTATCCGGTCCCTGGCTCCGGAAAGCGGCCTGTCCGCGTCCCTTTCGGCGACGCTGGCGCAGGCCCGCACCCGTTTCACCGGAGCACGCTCGAACGTGATGGCGGACCTGGCGCGGTTCTTTGTGGTGGCCCTTCCTGCCGCCTTGTACCGCCTCACCTGGCTTACCCTGGCGTGCGGTGCCGTGTTCGTCCTGGTCGGTGCCGTATATGCCTTGTGGATCAGCGGGAATCCCGAGGCGCTGCGGGCAGTGGCATCCGAAGCGGCGGCGCGGCAGTACATCGAGGAAGACTTCATCAACTATTACTCGGAGAACCCTGCCGCATCCTTCGCCGGAGCAGTCTGGACCAACAACGCCTGGATCAGCGCGCAGGCCGTAGCCTTGGGGATCACCGGCGTGTGGGTGCCCATGATCCTGTTCGCCAATGCCCAAGGGGTGGGCATTGCCGCCGGCATCTTCGCCGCGGCCGGCAAGTCCGACGTTTTCTTCAGCTACATCCTGCCGCACGGGCTGATGGAGCTCACTGCCGTGTTTATCGCCTCCGCCGCCGGCCTCCGGATTTTTTGGGCCATGGTGTCCCCGGGCCCGCGCCCCCGGGGAAGGGCCGTGGCCGAGGAAGGCCGGTCATTGGTCACCGTTGCCCTGGGACTGGTTCTGGTGCTCTTCGTCTCCGGCCTGGTGGAAGGGTTCGTGACGCCCAGTGCGCTGCCGGTATGGGCAAAGATCGGCATCGGAGCCACGGTCCTGGGCGGGTACTGGCTTTACGTGGTGGTGTGTGGCCGCCCTGCGTACTTGGCGGGGGAGCGCGGTGACCTTCGCCGTGAGGATGCGGGCTATTCCGACATCACTGCCTGAATCGTTGTAATCCTGCCGGGGTGGTTCCTCGCCCAGCCCGAATTCCGGACGGTAGGCTCGTCAACAGAGAAAACGCGCCGGTGGACCCGGAACCAGGTGCGAAGACCAACGGAAGTGGACGCTGCTGTGAAAGACGAAACTCCTGCCCGCGCCCGGCGAGCCGAGCCGCAGCCGGACCCGATCCTGGACACGTCCGGGGATTCTGCCGAGCCGGCGTTTTCCTGGATGACCGGGGCCACAGACGCTGAACGCCCGGCCAGCGATGAGGCCCGTGAACCCGTCAGCGCAGAATCCGCAAGCGCTCATTCCGGCAGCACCGTTGAACCTGACGGTGTCGCTGAGGCCCACCGCGGCACCCCGCCCCGGGGCGCGGTGGATGCCCACGGTTCCACAGCTGCGGCCGGCGCGGCTGCCCCAGGTACAGGCAAGGTGGAGCAGCCGGAAAGCCGGGCAGACCGCAAAGCCGCTGAGGCCGCCGGCGAAGACCCGGAGGCCTCGTCCAGCCAGGAAAGCTCACCCGTATTCCGTGAGCAGCTGCCCACCTCGGCCCTCCAGGTCCGCCCGCCCCAGGAAGAAGTGGAGCGCCGCAATGCCCAGCGGGAGAGCGCCGCAAACGCCAAACCGGTGGCTCCCCGCGTGATGCAGGTCCTGCTCGCCATCTTCTTCCCGCTGGTTTTGCTGATCCTCGCCGTCCGCGCCGTCACCAGCCCCCTGTTCCTGTGGGTGGAATACAACCGCCCCGGATTTCCCGGCGACGGCTACGGGTTCAGCACCGACGACAGGATGACCTACGGCTCCTACGCCGTGGACTACCTCAGCAACTGGTCCGGCCCGCGCTACCTGGGGGACCTGGTGCACCGCAGCGGGGACAAGTTGTTCAAGGACGGCGAAGTCAGCCACATGGCGGACGTCAAGCTGGTGATCCTGTCCACGTTCGGTGCCGGTGTGCTGCTGGTCCTGTTCTGCCTCATCGCCATCCTGTACCTGCGCAGGCGCAGTTCCGGCGGCGTCCGGAGGGGGCTGTTCGCCGGCTCCCTCATCACGCTGGTGCTGATCCTGGGCCTGGGAACGCTGGCAGTGCTGGGATGGCAGCAGTTCTTCACCGAGTTCCACAGGATCTTCTTCGCCGAGGGCTCCTGGACGTTCAGTATGGATGACACCCTGATCCGGTTGTTCCCCGGCCAGTTCTGGATTGACGCCGGAATGGTGATCGGGGGCCTGGTAGTAGTGACAGCGCTGGTGACCCTGATCCTTAGCTGGCCCACCCGCCGGCGGCGCGGCCTGGTACCGGAGAAAACCGGGGCGGCCGGGCAGCCAGCGGATCAGTCGTAAAGCTTGCCGATTTCGGCTTCGAAATCGCGCACCACGGTGTTGCGCTTCACCTTCAGCGACGGCGTGAGGTGACCGGATTCGACCGTGAACTCCGCGTCCAGCACGGCGATTTTGCGGATGGATTCCGCTTTGGACACCAGCAGGTTCGCCTGGTCCACCGCTTCCTGCACGGCGGCCGCCACCTGTCGATCGCCGGCGGCCTCCCTGATGGACCGGGCCGGCAGGCCGCGCTCCGAGCACCAGTTCTCCAGGCCCTCGGGATCGAGGGTCACCAGGGCTGAGATAAACGGCTTCCCGTCACCCACCACCACGGCATGGCCCACCAGCTGATGTGCCCTGATTTTTTCCTCGAGGGGTCCGGGCGCCACGTTTTTTCCGCCGGCGGTGACCAGCAGGTCCTTCTTCCGCCCCGTAATGGTGAGGAATCCCTGCGGGTCCAGTTCCCCAAGATCGCCGGTACGGAAGAAACCGTCCACAAAAGCCTCAGCGTTCGCTGCCTGGTTTGCGTGGTATCCCCGGAAGACACCAATGCCCTTAACCAGGATCTCCCCGTCCTCGGCTACCCGGATGGTGGTGCCTGGAATGGGGATGCCCACTGATCCCACCCTGGTACGCGCCGGGGTGTTGGCTGTGCACGGAGCAGTGGTCTCGGTCAGCCCGTAGCCTTCCAGGACCGGGATCCCGGCGCCGCGGAAGAAATGGGCGTCCTCCGGGCTCAGCGGGCTGGCGCCGGAAACGGTGTACCCCACCTGGCCGCCCATGGCCTGGCGGAGCCGCGGGTAGAGCAGCCTGTCGAAAATTCCGTGGCGGATCCGGCACAGCAGGCCGGGCCCAATTCCCTCGCCCCGGCTCTTCAAATCCTCGGCACGGGAGTATTCAATGGCCGTGGCGGACGCCGCACCGAACAGCCGGGCTTTGCCCCCTACTGCCGCCTTGTGGGCCGCGGCAGCACGGACCTTTTCAAAGATCCGCGGAACCACCAGGAGGAAGGTGGGCCTGAAGGAGCCCAGGTCTTCCAGGAGCTGCGTTGCGCCCGGCGAGTGCGCCAACGTGGCACCTGCCGTCAGGCAGACCACCTGCACCGCCCGGGCCAGCACATGGGCCAGAGGCAGGAACATCAACGTCCGCGCCTGCTCCTGGAGCAGCAGCTCTGGAAGGAAGGCAACAATGTTCTTGGCCACGAGGGCGAAGTTGCCGTGCGTGATTTCGCAGCCCTTGGGCTTGCCCGTGGTCCCGGAGGTGTAGACCAGGGAGGCGACGTCGTCCAGCACAGCCTTGCTCCGGTGCCGTTCCAGCTCGGCGTCCGTGACGCCCGTTCCTGCAGCGGCGAGGCTTGCGAGGTTGGGGGCATCGCCGTCGAAATCCATCCGGACCACGTTGACCAGCCGGTCCCTTAGCAGGGACGAGCCGGCCAGGACACCCGCGACGAGCTCCACCTTGGCCCGGTTTTCCGCGAACACGCGCCGGACTCCGGCGTCGTGGAGGATCCATTCCACCTGGCTGGCGGAGGACGTCTCGTAAATGGGCACCGTTACTCCGCCGGCGAACCAGATGGCAAAATCCACCAGCGTCCATTCATAGGAGGTGGCCGACATCACCGCCACGGTGTCACCGGGCTCGAGTCCGCCGGCGATGAGCCCCTTGGCAAGGGCGCTGACATCCTGCAGGAACTTCTGCGCCGGAACGTCCACCCAGCCGTTAGGTCCCTTGCGCCGGTACAGGGCACGCGCAGGATTGGCGGCCTCCTGTTCCAGCAACAGGTCAGTGATGTTGCTGGCAGCGTCAAGCTCAACCAGCAGCTCCGTGCTCGCTTCTCTCACAGCAGGTCTCCGTTCCGCTGCCACGCCGCGGCAGCGGCTCCTTCGGGGTCTCCTGACATCCTGCCCTAGATCCAGGACGGCATCCACATCCGGAGCCTCCACTGCTGGTACGGGATGATCTCGGCAGCCCAGACCGGGTAGAAGAAGGCCGACAACAGGATGGCCGCCGCCACAAACACGACCACCAGGTACAGCCCGGACCGGCGGCGCCATGGCGGATCCGTGGTTTTCCCCAGGACCAGGCCCAGGCAGTAGACCAGGGCAAGCACCAGGAACGGTTCGAAGGAGACGGCGTAAAAGTAGAACATGGTCCGTTCGGGGTACATGAACCATGGCAGGTATCCGGCGGCCATGCCGGCAAGCACGGCCCCTGCCCGCCAGTCACGGCGTCCTGCCCACCAGAACAGGAGCACCACCAGAGAAATGGCGGCCGTCCACCAGATCAACGGGTTCCCCACGGACAGGATGGCGGAGGTGCACCGGTCAAAGTCGCAGCCCGGGGTGCCGCGCTCGGGCGACTCATAGAAGAACGACGTCGGCCGGCCCATCACCAGCCAGCTCCAGGCACTTGCCTCGTAGGGATGCTCCGAGCCCAGGCCCTGATGGAACTTGTACGCTTCCAGGTGGTAGTGCGCGAGGGACCGGACCGAGTCCGGCAGCCAGCCCCACTCCGCGGAAGGATTGCTTTGCGCCCAACGGCGGAAGTAGGCGTCCTCGGACCGGAACCAGCCCGTCCAGCTCAGGGCGTAGGCCACGGCAGCAACCGGAACCATGCCCAGGAATGCTGGTACACCGTCTTTGATGATGCCGCCGCTGATCCAGCCGCGGATACCCGCCACCCGGCGCGCATTGAGGTCCCAGAGCACCGTGAGGATACCGAACGCGGCCAGGAAGAACAGCCCGGACCACTTGGTCCCCACGGCGAGGCCCAGGCAGAGGCCCGCCGCAATCCGCCACCAGCGGACCCCCAGCCAGGGCCCGGCCAGGAGCTGGACTGGAGTGGGACGTCCGCCGCTGGCCTCCGTCGCCCGGGCAAGCCTGGCGGCCAGCCGCCGTCGTCCGTCATCCCGGTCCAGCAGCAGTGCGCCGAACGCCGCGAGGACCCAGAACATCAGGAAGATGTCCAGCAGCGAGGTCCGGGACATCACCAGGTGGTGACCGTCCACGGCAAGCAGGAGGCCCGCGGCGCCGGCGAGCGGAAGCGACCCGAAGAGCTTCAGCGCGATGAATGACAGGAGCAGGATGGACAGGGTTCCGGTCAAGGCTGCGGAGAAGCGCCAGCCGAAGGAACTGTCCGGGCCGAAGAGCCACATGCCGGCGGCGATCATCCATTTTCCCACCGGGGGATGGACCACGTATTCGGGCGAGTTCAGGAGCACGCCGGGGTTTCCGGCGTTGAAGGAATCGTTGGCTTTGTCCGGCCAGGCCCGTTCGTAACCGCTCATCAGGAGCGAGTAGGCGTCCTTGACGTAGTAGGTCTCGTCGAAGACGAGCTTGTGCGGTGTTTCCAGCCGGACGAACCGCAGGACCCCGCCCGTCACGGCCGTCAGGACGGGAACCAGCAGGAACCACAGGCGCAGCGACGGCGGGTAGTCGCGCCACTGCTGTCGGTGTCCCAGCAGCCGGGTCAGGAGGGATTCGGCGGTAAATGCCTCGGCCGGGCGGCTGATCCATGGCCGGGCCGGGGCGTTTCCGGGCTGGCCGCCGGCAGCTGGAGAGCTTGTGCTGGACGCCGCGGGTGTGGCGTGTCCGGCCCCGGCTGGCCGCGTCGAGGTCTGCGTCACGAGCCCCATGCTACCTTTTGCGGCTGGCAGCGCTCGCAGCAGTAGGCTGGTGGCGTGGACCCTAACCCCAGCCCCTTCCCTGATTCCGGCATTGCACCCTCCAGCCAGGCCGGTGGAGAACCCGCAGGGGATGCAGCGGTTGCGGCACCGGGCCAAGGGGCCGGGCGCATCGTGCTCGCCGCCACGCCGATCGGGAACGCCGGTGACGCCTCCGCCCGGCTGGTGGAACTGCTGGCGACGGCGGACATCGTTGCCGCTGAGGATACCCGCCGGCTGCACCGGCTCGTACAGAACCTGGGGGTCACGGTGGCAGGGCGGGTGATCAGTTACCACGAGCACAACGAGGCCGCCAAGACCGCCGAACTGCTCGACCAGGTCAGGGCTGGAAAGACGCTCGTTATGGTCACCGACGCGGGAATGCCGTCGGTATCCGATCCTGGCTTCCGGCTCGTGGAAGGTGCTGTGGCGGCCGGACTCACCGTCACCGCTGTTCCCGGGCCATCGGCAGTCCTGACGGCCCTGGCGTTGTCCGGCCTGCCTACCGACCGCTTCTGCTTCGAAGGGTTCCTGCCGCGGAAGGCCGGTGAAAGGGCCTCACGCCTGGCCGACCTGGCCGGGGAGCGGCGGACCATGGTGTTCTTCGAAGCGCCGCACCGCCTCGAAGCCATGCTGCGGGCCCTGCGGGAACGGTTCGGCCCTGAGCGGCGGGTCGCCGTCTGCCGCGAACTGACCAAAACCTATGAGGAAGTCATCCGCGGCTCCCTGGCCGAACTCCTGCAGTGGGCCGAAAGCTCTGAGGTGCGTGGCGAGATTGCGGTGGTGCTGGCAGGGGCACCCGAGCAGGCCGCCGGAACACCGGAGGACCACGTGGCTGCGGTCAACGAGCTGGTGGCGCAGGGCATCCGGCTCAAGGAAGCCGTTGCCGCTGTCGCGGAGGATGTCCGGGTGAGCAAGCGGGAGCTCTATTCAGCGGTTCTGGCTGCCCGCTAAGGCACCCCCGCTTGCCCGCGCTGAGGGCTGTGCAGGTGCACAGCCTTTCCCTCTTGAGGTAGTGCGTAAAGGCGTAGACCGGCCCGCTGCCCGGCAGTAGTCTGGCACTAATCAGCCCGTATCACAGCGGCCGTTCCGGCCACCTGCCCGCGGGCTGCAATAACCCTACTGACGAGGGAGTCATCGTGACTGTCACTGCACAGCCGGCCGTTTCCGCAGAACGCGAAAGCGCCCTTTTGGCCTCTGTTCCCACCGGCCTGCTTATCAATGGTGAGTGGCGGGCCGCCGCTTCCGGCAAGACGTTCGACGTCGAAGATCCGGCCACGGGCAAGGTGCTGCTGAGCATTGCCGACGCCGGTCCCGAAGATGGTGCCGCCGCCCTGGATGCCGCCGCTGCCGCACAGGAGTCCTGGGCGAAGGTCCCGCCCAGGGAGCGCGGCGAAATCCTGCGCCGCGCCTTTGACCTGGTCACCGAACGCGCCGAGGATTTTGCGCTGCTGATGACCATGGAAATGGGCAAGCCCCTGGCCGAAGCCAGGGGAGAAGTGACCTACGGTGCCGAGTTCCTGCGCTGGTTCTCTGAAGAAGCCGTCCGTGCCTTCGGCCGCTACTCCGTCTCCCCGGACGGCAAGTCCCGGCTGCTGGTGACCAAGAAGCCGGTGGGCCCGTGCCTGCTGATCACGCCGTGGAACTTCCCGCTGGCCATGGCCACCCGTAAGATCGCCCCGGCCGTCGCCGCCGGCTGCACCATGGTGCTGAAGTCCGCGAACCTCACGCCGCTGACCTCCCAGCTGTTCGCCGCCGTGATGATGGAAGCCGGCCTGCCCGCCGGCGTCCTGAACGTCATCCCCACCTCCACAGCCGGCGCCACCACCGGACCGCTGATCAAGGACTCCCGGCTGCGCAAGCTCTCCTTCACCGGCTCCACAGAAGTGGGCCGCCGCCTGCTCTCCGACGCCTCCGAAACCGTGCTGCGCACCTCCATGGAACTCGGCGGCAACGCCCCATTCGTCGTTTTCGAGGACGCCGACCTGGACGCCGCCGTCGCCGGCGCCATGCTCGCCAAGCTGCGGAACATGGGCGAGGCCTGCACCGCGGCCAACCGCTTCATCGTCCACGAATCCGTCGCTGCCGAATTCGCGGAGAAGTTCGCCGCGAAAATGCGCGAAATGACCACCGCCCGCGGCACCGAACCGGAGTCCAAGGTGGGCCCGCTGATCGATGCCAAAAGCCGGGACAAGGTCCACGAACTGGTGTCCGACGCCGTTGCCTCCGGCGCCACAGCGGTTGTGGGCGGCGGACCGGTGGAGGGCCCGGGCTACTTCTACCAGCCCACCATCCTCTCCGGCGTCACCGAAGGCACCCGCATCCTGTCCGAGGAGATCTTCGGCCCCGTCGCCCCGATCACCACCTTCAGCAGCGAAGACGACGCGGTACGGCTGGCCAACAACACCGAATACGGCCTGGTGGCGTACGTCTTCACAAAGGACCTGAACCGCGGCATCCGGATGGGTGAAAAACTCGAAACCGGCATGCTCGGCCTGAACGCCGGCGTCATCTCCAACGCCGCCGCGCCGTTCGGCGGCGTCAAGCAGTCCGGCCTGGGCCGCGAAGGCGGCCTCGAAGGCATCGAGGAATACCTCTACACCCAGTACATCGGCATCGCCGACCCCTACGCCGGGTAGGCTACCCGGCGGGCGAAAGCCGCTGCCTGCCCTGGCGCGCGAACCGCTGGATCCCGAGCGCCTGTATCAGGAATCTCCGGACCAGCGCGCAGACCAGGTGCGGGCGGTGGCTTTCGCCGCCTTGCCGACGGCAACCCCGGCAGCCCGGAATGGCACAGCCAGCAGCCGCCCAAACCGTCCAACAACCGACGCCGGCAGCCAGGCTGCCTGCAGCCGGCGCAGCGTGGGGGAGTTGGCCCGGAATGCTGATTCAAGAGCCGCGATGCGGGCAGCGGTGATTTCGCTGCTCCGGGACGCCTTCCGCGCAGTTTCTGGCTGGTCTGCTTCAGGCTCCCCGCCCGACGGCGGCCCGTATTTCTGGCGTTCGAATTCGGCGGTCAACGCGGCCGCTGCCTGGTGGGCGGCCTCGTCCATTCCGCCCGGTTCGCCCAGCAATTGGGAGCCGCACAGCCTGGCCGAGTACGCCCGGGGAGTCTCGCTCGGCTGGGGCGGCAGGCCGTAGTCGGTCCCCAGGTCCACCATTTCGCTCCACGCCAACGGCACGGCAGCGGCGGGATCGGCTGTCCTGAGCCGCCGTGCCCGGATGCCTGCCCGGATCAGCCGGGGGCTTGCGGCAAGCAGCGCAGCCCCCAACAGCGCTCCGATACCTGTCAGCCACGGAAGGAGTTGGCTTCCGGTGTTCGTGATGACACCCGACTCCGGGCCGGGCAGCGGAGCGGCGCTCGGCGCTGGTGCCGGAGCAGGTGTGGCTCCCGGGACTAAATCGTCACCATTGTCCAACGCGTTGGGGGCCGAAGAGGCGGAGGTCTCGGTGGCGTAGTCCGGCACCACGCCGCGGGACGGTGTGGGCTCGAACGGGACCCAGCCCAGCCCCTGGAAGTAGAGCTCCGGCCACGCGTGGGCATCCCTGGCGTCCACCTCGTATTCAGGCAGTGCACCCTGGCCGGCCACGGATACGGTTGCGCCCGTCAGCCTGCCCGGGGCGTAGCCCACTGCGATCCGGCTGGGGATCCCCTCGAGCCTGGCCATCACCGCCATGGCGGACGCGTAGTGGATGCAGTAGCCGCTCTTCTGGTTCAGGAAGTCTGCAAGGACGGAGAGCCCGTTTCCGTCATAGCCGCCCTGCACCGGGGACTGCAGCGAGTAGGTGAACTCCGCGGACCGCAGGTACTTCTGGATGGCCATCGCTTTGTCATAAGGCGTGGAACCGGAACCGGCGACCGTGTCCGCCGTGCTACGGACGATGTCCGGAATGTTTCCCGGAATCCGGGTGAAGTCATCCGCTATGCCCTGCACAGGTGCCGAAGACCTGGCCAGCAGCCCCGCTGTCACCTTCGGAACGGTGGACGTGACCAGGTACTCCTGCCGGCGTGAGGTGGTGTCGGTCCCCCTGATGCTCAAGGTGGCAGGATCCCAGGTCCACCGTCCTTCCAGGCCCCGCACGGATTCCGGTGCGTAGGGGACGGGCAGATAGGGGCTGGTGAATGTCCCGGCATCGATGGCCGTGACCAGCTGCTGCATGTCGGGCACCGCATACCCGGGGTCGATCTGGTTGCCCAGCGGGCGCCGGGAAGCGTTGCGGTCATCGGGGCCCCAGGAGTCGCCGTCGAAATTGTCCACGGTGACAGAACGCAGGTACAGCGGGGCAGGGGAGTTGGTGGCATAGGTGATGCGGCCGCTCCCGGCAGGTGTCCGCAGGCTGTTGCCCAGCGTGATCATAGGATTCAGGCCGGTGGACTGGCCCCATGGATTAATCCGCGAGCCTTGGGGGAAGGTGCCCTGGTCGAATCCCGGAATGGCCAGCGGCAGCACCAGGGTGGCGGCCACCGCCACCGCCCCGGTCAGGACTGCCCGCCGGGCCTGGCCGGGACTGCGCGCGGAATCGGCCGGTGTCCGCGCGTCCGGCACGTACCACTGGCTGCAGGCCAGGATCATCAGGTACCCGGCCACAACGGCTGCAAATGCCCAGAAGCCCACGCTTTGAGGCTTGATCATTGCCGGCACCACCAGGATGGCCAGCAGCCCCACTCCGGTGGCGGCGGGCATGCCGAGTGGTACGGCCAGTGCATCCACCAGGATGACGGCCAGGCCCAGGACCACGCAGATGACCATCACGATGCCCACGTTGGGTGCCACGGGGGCCGTTTCGGAGAGAACGGTTTCGCTGGCGCGGCGGATCAGCCGGTCAAGCTCGGACAGGCTGGCTCCGGTGGGAAGGATGCCCGCGAAACTGGAGCTGCGGAAGAACGTCAGCGTCAAGATGGCGGCCAGGGAAAGGAATCCGCCGGCGGTCACCAGCAGCGGTTGCGCCCTGACCGAACGCAAGACCGCGAGCGTGAGGCTGACCACCAGTACCGTGGTGAGAACCGGCCAGTACCAGGCCCAGCCCCGCAGCACTCCGTTCAGCGACACAGCCGCGCCTGCCACCGCGAACGCAATGGACCCTGCCATCACCCACGGATAGGCCCCTACCCGTGGGCGTCCCGGCGTTCCTGCCGGTGCCGGCTGTTGCCGGTCAGTCCCGGGCTTCCTTGCAGGTGCAATGGTCATCGGGCCACCCCGGCTCCGCGCCGGACCTCCGCCGCCGGTGGTTCCGGCACGGCAGGATCCTGGTCGAACTGGTTCCAGGCCGCCGCCACGGATACGCTGGGCGCCACGGCCGCAGCCCGCCAGCCTCCCTGCCGGAGCTTTTCAAGGGCATCCTCGAACTCCGCCGGCCGCTCCGCCACCAGGATGGCAAAGGCGTTGGTACCGTAGCCTGCGGCGGGCGCAAGGGACAGCGCCTCCAGTGCCGAGATCCTGCCCAGGACGGCAATCACCGGGCCCCGCATGCGGTGGGCGGAGAGCTTGTCCATGAGGTTGTCATCAAAAGGCGGGGGTCCTGCCCCCTCCTGGCCATGGGATTCCCTGGCGCCAAAGAAGTCCCCGCGGCCCGCCCCGCCGTGCAGGTGGTGGGGTCCGGTGAGCTGGATTGCGGCGAGGCTCTCGGCGATGGACTGGAGCCCGGAGGCTCCGGTGTACTCTTCCAGCTCGGGTTCCGGAGCGGAGGGCGAACGCAGGAAAGCAGGTTCCCCGCGCGCATCAAGGAGCCGCAGTGCGTAATTGCGTTCGGAAAGGTGGGCACTGATGGACATCGCGGCTACCACCGCCCACTCGAAGGTATCGCTGCTGATCATGGTGTGGCCGTCCTGGGCCGCGTTTCCTGCCGGGGCGGCGCCGGAGCTGCCGGAGAACGCCCCGAACCGGTGATCCAGGATGATGGTGGCCTCAGGCGTGGTGACGGATTCCTCCTGCCGCACCATCAGCTCGCCGTGGCGCGCGGTGGCAGCCCAGTGGACACGGCGCATCGGATCCCCGTGCCGGTATTCGCGGGTCATCACGTCGTCATCGCTGGGGTTGGCCCGGATCCTCGTGGCAGTAACGCCGTCGTTGCCCCGTGCCCCGGCCAACCCGGTCAACGGAAGGACGACGGCCGCAGGCGTCACGGTGAGGGTGTCGCCGTCGTCAATGGCCTGCCGGTGCAGCGACAGGCCGAACGGATCGGTGAACTCCGCTGTGACTGGCCCGATCAGGAACTGGCCGCGCTGGGCGGAGCGCAGGTGGTACTCATACCTGCTGGTGCCGCCGGTGGCGGAACGCGAAGGGAAGCGGAAGGCCGGTGACTCGCCGAACCGGGGCGGCAGCCGTTCCTCCATGGTGGCGCGGCCGGTAGCGGACCCCGTCCGGGCCACCGCAAGCCTGACCGTGGTGGGCGCGGACGTCTCTACAGGTGAGGGGTTGAATTCGCGGTACACCTGGAACCGTGGTTTCACCAGCCGGATCCCGGCGAGGGAAACCAGCGGGAGGACAAAGAGGAGCACGGCAAGGCTCAACAGGTCCCTGCGGCCCATGACCTGGGCCGCGGCAAGCGCTGCTGCCCCCGCGGCCAGCATTCCCCAGCCGCGTTGCGTGAAGAGGTGTCGGGGCAGTCGGTCCAGCAGCGCCATGAAGTCCGCCTAGTGGTTCCTGCTTAAACCTGCCACCGGAGCGTTCCGTCCGGCGGGCGCGGAAGCCCTTGCCCCGGTATCCGCCGGCTTCTGCGCCACCGGCAGCCGGGACAGGATGCCGCGCAGGACGCTGTGTGCGGTTTCCCCGGCACCTGCCGCTTTCCGGTCCAGGATGATCCGGTGTGCCAGGACAGCCTCGGAGACGTCCACAACGTCATCCGGCAGGACAAAGTCGCGGCCGTCCAGAGCCGCAGTGGCCTTCGCGGCGCGCAGCAGCTGCAGCATGGACCGGGGGCTGGCCCCGAGGCGAAGCAGCGGGCTTTCCCGGGTTGCGCGGCCCACGGACACCGTATATTCCTTGACAGCCTGCGAGACGTAGACCTGCTGGACCGTGGCGATCATGGCGGCCACCTCGGCGGTGGTCACCACCGGGGACACCTTGGCCAGCGGTGACGCCGACTGGTGGGTCTCCAGCATCTCGATCTCGGATTCCTTGTCCGGGTATCCCATGGAGATCCGGGCCATGAAGCGGTCCCGCTGTGCCTCCGGCAAGGGATAGGTGCCCTCCATTTCGATGGGATTCTGCGTTGCCACCACCATGAACGGCTCATCCAGGCGGTAGGACTTGCCGTCCACCGTCACCTGGTGCTCCTCCATGCACTCCAGCAGGGCGGACTGGGTCTTCGCTGACGCCCGGTTGATCTCGTCGCCGATGACAATGTTGGCGAAGACCGCGCCGGGCCGGAATTCGAAAAGCCGGGAGGACTGGTTGTAGATGGACACACCCGTAACGTCGGAGGGAAGCAGGTCCGGGGTGAACTGGATCCGGTTCACCGTGCAGTCGATGGTCCGGGCGAGCGTTTTTGCCAGGAGCGTCTTGCCCACCCCCGGTACATCCTCCAGCAGCAGGTGGCCCTGGGCGAGCAGCACCGTCAATGCGAGCTTCGCGGCATCCGATTTCCCGTCGATGACCGTATTGACGGTGGTCAGGATCCGGTGGCTTGCCTCGTGGAAGGACGTGGCATCCATGGCAGCTGACCGGTGGCCGTTCAGGTGGCTTACGGGCTCTGCGATTCCTGCGAGATTGCGGTTCGCAGCGCTCACATCGTTGGCAGTGCGTCGGTGGGATTCCATCGGCAACCTTTCAGCCCGGGGTTCACCTGGACGGGACAGCTGGCCCTGCCTTCGCCCGTCGGTGGGCGTCCGCATGTGTTCGTACCAGACTACTAACACAACTGCCACCACAGACAGAGAGTTCCAACAAATATGGGGCTGCACTGTCGGTTTAGGCTTGATGGATGTGCAATCCGCTGATCCCCGCCGCGTACCGTGCTCCAGCTGCCGGTGATGCGCCGGAATCCGAACGCCCCAGGCAGCGGGAGTTTCCCCCGGCTCCTGAACCCTTGCCGGTGCCCGTTATGGACAACCACACCCACCTCGACTTCCCGGACGGAGAGGCGCCGGTGGGGATCAAGGAAGCCCTTGACGCTGCTGCGGCGGTAGGCGTCCAGGGTGCCGTGCAGGTGGGCTGCGACCTGGAATCATCCCGGTTCACGGTGCAGGCGGTTGACCTGGATGAACGGCTGCTGGGGGCAGTGGCCCTCCACCCCAACGATGCGCCGCGTTATGCCGCGCGGGGCCAGCTGGAAGAGGCGCTGGCAGAGATCGAGCAACTGGCTGCCCACCCCCGGATCCGTGCCATCGGCGAAACCGGCCTTGATTTCTTCCGGACCGAGGGAGAGGGCCTGGCCCACCAGCGCTACTCCTTCCGCCGCCACATCGACATCGCCAAGCGGCTGGACCTGACATTGCAGATCCATGACCGCGACGCCCACAGCGATGTGGTGCAGGTGCTCAAGGAAGAAGGCGCCCCCGAACGGGTGGTTTTCCATTGCTTCTCAGGCGACGAGGAACTGGCGGCGATCTGCAACCGTGAAGGCTGGTGGATGTCCTTCGCCGGGACGCTGACGTTCAAGAACGCGGCGAACCTGCGGGCCGCGCTCGCCGCAGCGGACCCGGCACTCCTGCTGGTGGAAACGGACGCTCCTTTCCTGACCCCGCATCCCCACCGGGGGAGGCCCAATGCCAGCTACATGGTCCCCTATACGGTGCGGGCCATGGCGGAATTGACAAGCCGGGACCTCGCCGGGCTATGTGCCGGCATCAGCGAAAATACCGTGCGCGCTTACGGAAAGTGGGATTAAGAACACGTTGCGTGGTCGTGTTCAGGCAAATACCTGGTATGCAAATTTCTTGGCGGCTTTATAACGCTACGGTTACAGTGGAAAACTATTAGCCGGGGTCGGGGAAGGCCACCGGATAAATTCACTTCTTCCGCAGCGTGATATGCCGGGCTTGTCCCGGCTTGCCCGCAGGCAGGAGTGTGGCGGCGCGATGGTGCCCGGACTACCCCTCTTCGAGGTGGTGCCCGGGCATTTTACTGCGCTCTCCCCGTGCCCGGACGGAGCTAAAGTTACGGGCAATCGTGGTCAAGTTCTTCACAACGGCCGGCAAGTTCAGCTTTTTCAAGGTTGGAACCCAGCTGCTGGTGCTGTGCGCACTGGTGGTGGGACTCGTAGCCTTCGTGGGCAATAACAAAACCATCACGCTCAACGTTGATGGCAAGGTAACTTCCGTTCAAACCTTCGGTGGAACAGTGGGGCAGGTCGTTAAGAGCGCCAACCTCGAACTGAAGCCGGCGGACCGGGTTTCCCCCGCCATCGACGCCACCGTCCAGAACGGCACGGTCATCAACGTGAACCAGGCCAAGGAAGTCAAAGTCAGCCTCGACGGCTCCGAAAAAACGGTGAACACCACCGCCCAGGACGTTGAAGGACTGGTCACCGAACTTGGAGTCGCAAGCGCGTCGTCCGTCTCGGTTCCCAAAGACGCACAGCTTTCAGTCGCTGGATCCTTCGTTTCCATCTCCACCCCCAAGTCCGTGAGCATCGTCGCCGACGGCAAGGTCCAGGCGGCCACCACCACTGCCGCCACCGTGGGCAAGGTCCTGGAGGATGCCGGCCTGACCCTTGGAGCCAACGACCGCTCCTCCCAGCCCGCCAACGCCCACGTGGTCAACAACATGGTGATCAAGGTCTCCCGCGTGGATACCGGCCAGACCGCAGTGACCACCGAGGACGTGCCCTTCAAGACCGAAACGGTTGAAAGTGCCGAGCTGTTGAAGGGTGAAAAGGAAGTCACCCAGGCCGGTGCCGCCGGCAAGCTGGAGAAGACCTTTAAGCTGGTACTCGTTGACGGCCGCGAGGCATCCCGCACCCTCGTTACCGAATCGGTCACCGCGCAGCCCGTCACCGAGAAGATCACGGTGGGCACCAAGGCCAAGCCTGTGGCCCAGGCCGCCCCGGCCCCCGCGGCCAGTGCCAGTGCCGGTGCCAACACCGGCGCGGCGGCCCCGGCCATGATGAACGAAGCCATGTGGGACAAGATCGCCCAGTGCGAGTCCACCGGAAACTGGAGCATCAACAGCGGCAACGGCTACTACGGCGGCCTCCAGTTCGATATCCGCACCTGGATCGGCGCTGGCGGCGGCGCCTACGCTCCCAACGCCAGCCTGGCCACCAAGGCCCAGCAGATCGACATCGCCAACCGCGTCTACGCGCAGCGCGGCCTCCAGCCCTGGGGCTGCGGCTGGGCTGCCAGCAGCTGACGCACGGCACAACTGCAGCCTGCTCCACGTGGCCGGGCCCGGATCTTCCGGGCCCGGCCGCGGCACTTAACCGCGGCTTTGCCCGGCAGGCCGGGACCGGCACGCGGGATAGGATACCTAGGTGACTGAACCCATCCCCGCCGCGCCCGCACCGCTGTTTGGTGCCTCTGACATACGCCGGCTGGCGGAAGAGATCGGCATCCGCCCCACCAAGACCCTGGGCCAGAACTTTGTCATTGACGGCAACACCATCCGCAGGATCGTGGCCGCGGCCGGCGTTGGACCGGAAGAAACGGTGCTCGAAGTAGGGCCCGGCCTCGGGTCGCTGACCCTCGGCCTGCTGGACGCAGCCGCCGCCGTGGTGGCCGTGGAAATCGACCCTGTACTGGCTGCAAGGCTCCCCGAAACCGTCAAGGAATGGCGCCCTGCCGCCGTCGGAAACTTCCATCTGGTCCAGGCTGACGCCATGAAGGTCACAGAACTCCCCGTCCAGCCCACCGCGCTGGTGGCCAACCTCCCTTACAACGTGGCCGTGCCCGTTGTGCTGCACTTGCTGCAGCATTTCCCCAGCCTCCAGCACGGCCTGGTGATGGTGCAGGACGAAGTGGCTGACCGGCTGGCTGCCGTGCCGGGATCCAAAATCTACGGCGTGCCGTCCGTGAAGGCTGCCTGGTACAGCCACATGCGCAAGGCCGGAGTGATTGGAATGAACGTGTTCTGGCCGGCCCCCAAGATCCATTCCGGACTGGTGTCCTTCAACCGGCACGAACCTCCGGCCACCACCGCCACCCGGGAACAGGTCTTCGCGGTGATTGATGCCGCCTTCGCCCAGCGCCGCAAGACCCTGCGCGCCGCCCTTGCCGGTTGGGCCGGCAGCGCCCCGGAGGCTGAGCGCTGCCTGGTTGCCGCCGGCGTCGATCCCACGGCCCGTGGTGAAGTCATTGACATTTCCGCCTTCGCAAGGATCGCCGAAGCCCGTGAGGCCCGCGCGTGAACGCCCTTCCGGGACGCTTCGCGGCCAGGACCGTCAGGGCCAAGGCGCCGGGGAAGGTGAACGTCTCCCTGGGCGTCGGCCCGCTGCGGCCGGACGGCTACCATTCGGTGGCCAGCGTTTACCTCGCCGTGTCCCTGTATGAGGAAGTCGCGGCCACCAGTACCGAAACACCGGGGATCACCGTCAGCCTGAGCCCGGACAGCACACTGGACCTGGACGCCGTGGACATCCCCCTGGACGGGAACAACCTGGCCTTCAAGGCGGCGGCCATCATGGCGGACGTTTCCGAACGCCCAACGGGTGTCCACCTCGAGATCACCAAGCGCGTGCCCGTGGCAGGCGGCATGGGCGGCGGCTCAGCCGACGCCGCCGCAACCCTGCTGGCCTGCGACGCACTGTGGAACAGCGGCCTCTCGCGGGAGGAACTCGCCCATCTGGCCGCCGAGCTCGGCGCAGACGTCCCGTTCTCGCTGCTGGGCGGAACCGCCGTCGGCCTCGGGGTGGGCGACGAACTTTCCCCGGCGCTGGCCAAGGCGCAGACGGACTGGGTCCTGGTCACGGCGGACTACGGGCTCCCCACTCCGGAGGTCTACAGGACGCTGGACCGGCTGCGGGCGGCAGAGGGCATCGAAGGCGCCGAGCCCACCGGCGTTGACCCGCAGATCCTCACCGCGCTCCGCAGCGGGGACGCAGAAGCCCTCAGCCGCGTCCTGGTCAACGACCTCCAGCGGGCCGCTATCGAGTTGGCGCCCTCATTGCGCGATACGCTGGGAATCGGCGAATCACATGGTGCCGTTGCCGGGATCGTCTCCGGCTCGGGCCCCACCGTGGCGCTGTTGGCCGATGACCCCGTTGCCGCAGAGGGCCTGGCGGAGAACCTGCGGCGCTACGGCCTGACGGCCCTCGCCGTCCACGGCCCCGTTCCCGGCGCGCGAATCATCTCCGACACCGTCCTGTAAGACCTACAGTTCCAGCAGCAGAAAGCAGTTCCCTTTGGCACACCTTCTTGGCGGCGAGAACCTCACCGTCTCCTACGCCACCCGCACCGTCCTGGACGGCATCACCCTCGGGCTTGAAGAGGGTGACCGCATTGGCATGGTGGGACGGAACGGCGACGGAAAGTCCACCCTGATGCGCCTGCTGGCGCTGCGGTCCAACCCTGATTCCGGCCGCGTCACCAAACGCGGGGACGTTAACGTGGGGTACCTGGACCAAAGCGACGTGCTCGACGGCGACCTGACAGTCGGTGCCGCGATCGTGGGGGACCAGGCGGATTACGAATGGGCGCGGAACCCGCAGATCCGCGAGATCATGGGCGGGCTGGTGTCCGACGTCGACTGGCACGCCAACGTCCACGCCCTGTCCGGCGGCCAGAAGCGCCGTGTTGCACTGGCCAAGCTCCTGATTGAGGACCACGACGTCATCATGCTGGACGAGCCCACCAACCACCTGGACGTGGAAGGCGTTGCCTGGCTGTCCCGGCACCTGAAGACGCGCTGGCGGGCGAACCAAGGGGCTTTCCTGGTGGTCACCCACGACCGCTGGTTCCTGGACGAGGTCTGTAACAAAACCTGGGAAGTACACGACGGCATCGTGGATCCCTTCGAGGGCGGCTACGCGGCGTACGTCCTGGCCCGCGCCGAGCGGGACCGCGCCGCTTCGGTGATGGAAAGCAAGCGCCAGCAGCTGGTCAAGAAGGAACTCGCGTGGCTGCGCCGGGGTGCCCCGGCACGGACCGCCAAGCCGAAGTTCCGGATTGAAGCGGCGAATGCCCTGATCGCCGATGTCCCGGAGCCCAGGGACTCCACCGCACTGAGCAAGATGGCCACCGCCCGCCTCGGCAAGGACGTGCTGGACCTGGAGAACGTCTCGCTGGACTTCCTCGGCGGCAGCGAAGGGCAAAAACTCTTTGACAACATCACCCTGCGCCTCGCGCCCGGCGAGCGGCTGGGGCTGGTGGGTGTCAATGGTGCCGGCAAGACCACACTGCTGAAACTGCTCAACGGCCAGATCGAGCCGACGTCCGGCAAACTCAAGCGCGGCAAGACCGTGGTCACGGCCGTGCTGACCCAGGAGGTCAAGGAGCTCGACGACGTCTCCGACCTGCGGGTGATCGAAGTGATCGAGCGGGAGAAGCGATCCTTCAACGTGGGCGGCAAGGAGTTTTCGGCAGGCCAGCTCGTGGAGCAGCTTGGCTTCACCAACGAGAAGCAGTGGACCCCGGTCAAGGACCTCTCCGGCGGCGAGCGGCGCCGCCTCCAGCTGCTGCGGCTGCTGGTGGGGGAGCCCAACGTGCTGATGCTCGACGAGCCCACCAACGACCTTGACACGGACACCCTCGCAGCAGTGGAGGACGTCCTTGACGGCTGGCCGGGAACACTTGTTGTGGTGAGCCACGACCGGTACCTCCTGGAGCGCGTCACCGACCACCAGATGGCCCTCCTGGGCGACGGCAAGATCCGCGCCCTGCCGCGCGGCGTGGACCAGTACCTGGAACTCCGGGAAGCCACCCTGGCTGGTTCCACCATTACCGGCGGCGGCAACCCCGTCACGGGCGGGACCTCCGGTGCGGCGGCTGCAGCCCCCGCCGGGCCTTCCGAAGCACAAAAACGCGACGCCCGGAAAGCGCTGAACAGGATCGAGCGCCAGCTCAAGAAGCTGGAACAGCAGGAAAAGAAGCTCCACGACCAGATGGTGAAGAGCACGGAGCAGTCCGATTTCGACGCCCTCGCCGAACAAAACAAGGAGCTCAAGGACCTCGCCGACGAAAAGGACGCGCTCGAGCTCGAATGGCTTGAAGCCTCCGAAGTCCTGGGCCAATAGGCTGCTCAGCCCGGCATCACGGTCCACTCCGGAAGCCGCCAGTCGCCGCCGCCTGGCGACCGTTGTGGCCCCTATGGTCCGTGCCGGGCGGCCCCGTGTCGCGCGGCGGCCCGAACCCGTGGCAAAATAGGGACTTGTGCCCGGGGCTTGCGCCTTCGGCACGGTCCGCTCTGGTGTAACGGCAGCACCCCGGCCTTTGGAGCCGTGGAGTATAGGTTCGAATCCTATGGGCGGAACTGCTGTGCCAGAAGCGTTCAGTCAGCACGACAAATCGGTTGCCCCGCCGGCTGGAAGCCGGGCGGGCGCCGCAAGCGCCAGCATAACCAAGCAAGGAGAGCCCGTACGTGATCCCCGAGAACACCGGCCCGGCCGCAGTCATCGTCCTGGCGGCAGGCGCCGGTACCCGGATGAAATCGCGTACCCCCAAGATCCTGCATGAAATCGGCGGCAGGTCCATGGTGGGGCATGCGCTCCTGGCAGCACGGAGCATCAACCCCCGCCAGCTGGCCGTGGTGGTCCGCCACGAGCGCGACCTCGTGGCACGCCACCTCTCCGACCTTGATCCGGCCGCGCTGATCGTGGACCAGGACGACGTCCCCGGAACCGGCCGCGCTGTGGAGGTCGCCCTGCAGGCCCTCGACGCCGAGCAGATCCTCACGGGAACGGTCGTGGTGACCTACGGCGATGTGCCGCTTCTTTCCGGGGACCTGCTGGCCGAACTGGTGGCCACGCACGAACGCGAGGCCAACGCGGTCACGGTCCTCACCGCTGTCCTGGACGACGCCACCGGATATGGCCGGATCCTGCGCGCCGAAGACGGCACCGTCACCGGCATCCGCGAACACAAGGATGCCTCCGATGCCGAGCGCCTCATCCGCGAAGTCAACTCCGGCATCTACGCCTTCGACGCCGCCGTCCTCCGCAACGCGCTGGCCCACGTCACCACCGACAACTCGCAGGGCGAAAAGTACCTCACCGACGTGCTCGCACTGGCCCGTCAGGCAGGTGGCCGCGTGGCCGCCGTCGTCACCGCAGACCGGTGGCAGGTGGAAGGCGCGAACGACCGCGTCCAGCTCGCTGCCCTCGGCGCTGAACTGAACCGCCGCGTCGTGGAAGCCTGGATGCGGGCGGGCGTCACCGTGGTGGACCCGTCCACCACCTGGATCGATTCCTCCGTGACCCTCGAAGAGGACGTCCGGCTCCTGCCCAACACCCAGCTGCACGGTGCTACCAGCGTGGCACGGGACGCCGTCGTTGGCCCTGACACCACCCTGACCGACGTCACCGTCGGCGAAGGCGCGAAAGTGGTCCGCACCCATGGTTCCGGCGCGGTCATCGGCCCGGACGCCGCCGTCGGCCCCTTTACCTACCTGCGTCCCGGCACTGTCCTGGGCGAAAGCGGCAAGATCGGCGCGTTCTATGAGACCAAGAACGTCACCATCGGCCGCGGCTCCAAGCTGTCTCACCTTGGCTACGCCGGCGACGCCGAGATCGGCGAGGACACCAACATCGGCTGCGGCAATATCACTGCCAATTACGACGGCGAGAAGAAGCACCGCACGGTCATCGGCTCAGGCGTCCGGACCGGCTCCAATACTGTCTTTGTTGCCCCGGTCACCGTGGGGGACGGTGCCTACAGCGGCGCCGGCGCGGTGATCCGCAAGGACGTTCCGGCGGGCGCGCTGGCCCTGACGGTTGCTGCTCAGCGCAACACCGAGGGCTGGGTGCAGGCCAACCGGCCCGGCACCCGCTCCGCCGAACTGGCCCAGGCAGCCACCTCACATTCCTCAAGTACCCCGGCATCTACAGAAGAGGGCAAGTAATAATGAGCGAAATCACGGCGCGCGGCGAAAAGAAGCTGGTGCTGGCCACCGGCCGTGCCCACCCCGAGCTGGCCCGGGAGATCGCCAAGGAACTGGGCACTGAACTGCTGCCGGTGGATGCCTACGACTTCGCCAACGGTGAGATCTACGTGCGAGCAGGCGAAAGCGTCCGCGGAACTGACGCCTTCGTCATCCAGGCGCACCCCGCCCCGCTGAACAACTGGCTGATGGAACAGCTGATCATGATCGACTCGCTGAAACGGGCCTCCGCGAAGCGCATCACTGTTGTTTCACCCTTCTACCCGTACGCGCGGCAGGACAAAAAGGGCCGCGGCCGCGAACCCATCTCGGCCCGCCTGGTGGCAGACCTATACAAGACCGCGGGTGCGGACCGCATCATGAGCGTAGACCTGCACACCTCGCAGATCCAGGGATTCTTCGACGGCCCGGTGGACCACCTGATGGCCATCCCGCTGCTTGCCGATTACATCCGGACCCGGGTGAACGCGGAAAACATCACCGTGGTTTCGCCGGACACCGGGCGTGTGCGCGTCGCGGAGCAGTGGGCTGAGCGCCTGGGCGGCGCCCCGCTGGCCTTCGTGCACAAGAGCCGGGACCTGACCGTTCCCAACCAGGCCGTTTCCAAGACCGTGGTGGGCCAGATCGAAGGCCGCACCTGCGTGCTGATCGACGACATGATCGACACCGGCGGAACCATCTCCGGCGCAGTCAATGTGCTGAAGAACGCCGGAGCCAAGGACGTCATCATCGCGGCCACGCACGCAGTCTTCTCCGAGCCGGCCGCGCAGCGCCTCTCGGAGTCCGGTGCCCGTGAGGTAGTGGTCACCAACACCCTGCCGCTTTCCGCATCTCAGCGCTTCCCGCAGCTGACGGTGCTCTCGATCGCGCCGCTGATCGCCCGCGCCGTCCGTGAAGTGTTCGACGACGGCTCCGTCACCAGCCTCTTCGACGGCAAAGCCTGACCACACTGCCGGTGGTTGAGCTTGGTCGAAACCCTGGTTTCACAAGCTCAACCACCGGCGCCGGCCCGGACCCGATTCGGCCATCCGGTCCGGCGCTGGTAGACTCTTCAGCGATACCTTGGCGAGGGAGAACGCCGGTTGCCGCAGCTGCGGGAACCGGACTGCAGTCTCCGTTATCGACTGGGTCTGAATCTCCCTTCGAAGTGGGCCGCCTCCGGGCCGCCTGGCGTTGAAGGTCGCAACAGACCTCCGCCCTTGCTGAACACCGTTTAGTTTTCAAGGAGATCTCCATGTCTGAGCAGAAGCTCGCAGCAGAAGTACGCACCGAATTCGGCAAGGGCTATGCCCGCCGCGCCCGGATGAACAACCAGATCCCCGCCGTCATCTACGGCCACGGCGCAGAGCCCATCCACATCACCCTCCCGGCCAAGGCCACCACCCTGGCTGTCCGCACGGCCAACGCCCTGCTGTCCCTGGACATCAACGGTGAAGGCCACCTGGCCCTCGTGAAGGATGTCCAGCGCGACCCGATCAAGCAGATCATCGAGCACATCGACCTGCTGACCGTCCGCCAGGGCGAAAAGGTCACCGTTGACATCCCCGTCCACGTTGTTGGCGAAGTTGCCCCCGGCAACGCCTACAACCAGGAACTGACCGTCATCTCGCTCGAGGCTGAGGCAACCCACCTGCCCACCGCCGTCGAGGTTAACATCGAAGGCCGCACCGCCGGACAGCACATCCACGCTTCCGACCTGGTCCTGCCCAAGGGCGCCGTCCTGCTGGCCGACGCCGATGCACTCGTTGTGAACATCTCCGAGGCCACCGAGTCCGCCGAGGAAGGCGCCGAGGAATCTGCTGAAGGCGCTTCCGCGGCAGCGGCCGAGTAATTCCGCTGATGTGCAGTGGCCGGACCCCAAGGGTCCGGCCACTGTCGTCTCTGCCCACTTGCCGCGCGTCCCAATACTCCACTTTAGGATTGACCCATGACTGACACCTGGCTGATCGTCGGCCTCGGAAACCCCGGAGCCCAGTATCAAGGCAACAGGCATAACGTGGGCCAGATGGTGCTGGACGAACTCGCAGGCCGGGTGGGGGCAGGTTTCAAGACCCACAAGGCGCGGGCACAGGTGGTGGAGGGGCGGCTTGGAATCGGCGGCCCCCGCGTGGTGCTGGCCAAACCCATGAGCTACATGAACGTTTCAGGCGGCCCTGTCTCGGCCCTGGCCAATTTCTACGGCATCGACCCGGATCATGTGGTGGCAGTGCACGATGAAATCGACATCCCCTTCAATACGGTCAAGCTCAAGATTGGCGGGGGAGAAGGCGGCCACAACGGGCTGCGCGACATCTCCAAAGCGCTCGGCACCAAGGACTACTACCGCGTCCGTGTAGGAGTGGGCCGGCCGCCCGGCCGGATGGACACCGCCGACTTCGTGCTGCGGGATTTCGGCACAGCCGAGCTCAAAGAGCTGCCCTTCCTGCTGGATGAGGCGGCCGATGCAGCGGAGTTGCTGGCGCGTGACGGACTGCTGGCGGCGCAGCAGAAGTTCCATTCTGCAAAGTCTGAGCGATAGCGACATAAAAACTTAAAGTCGCATGAACCTGTTTCCTTGTCTGCACGACGATGTACTCTAACTCCAAGGCGGGGGAGCAATGGGGCTACATCCCGCCACCAGGGGACGTAGGGGATAAGTTCATGTCAATCGAGCCACTCAGCTGGGGACGTGGGTCAACACCTCAGGGCGCTGGGCTGCAGACCGAAACCTCCGGAACACCAGGGGGGCAACAGTGGTCTGCCCCTGCCCGCAGCGCAAACCTTGAATCCATCCGGGCAGCGCTGACCACTGACGATTCCCTCGGCGTCGTTATCACCGGCGGCAGAGGCGTGGGAAAGTCATCACTTGCCCGGGCCGCAGTGGCCGACCTTGGCCCTGATACCTGGTCGCTTCAACTCCGCAGCGGCCCTTCCGGCGCCAACACCCCCTATGGCTGCCTTTCCTTCCTCCTCGCCCGCCTGCCCCAGGCGTACATGGGCTCGCCCACCGCCATCCTGCGCGGCATCACCTCCTTGATCCGGAGCGATGCCGCCGGGCGGCCCTGCGTCATCACCCTTGATACGTCCCGAAGCATTGACGACATGAGCGCCGGGGTGCTCCTGAACGTACTCCTGACCGGCACCGCAAAGATCATCGCCGTCGCACCGAAGATCAGCGACCTTCCCCCGGACTTCCACTGGCTGCTCACGGACCGGCGCCTGACCGAGGTCCGGCTCAGCAACCTGAATGAACTGCAAACGCGCCAGGTGCTGCTGTCCCTGCTGGGCCACCGGGTCTCCGCTTCTCTGGTTGCCACTTACCACCACACGGTGGGCGGCAACCCGCTGCTGCTGAAGGCCCTGGTCACCGAACAAAAACTTTCCGGGAACCTGGTCCTTTCCGACTCCGTCTGGACGCTTCGCGACAAAGTGGTGCTCGACGGCGCCGCCAGCCTTGATGACATCGTCCGCTCCCGCTGGTCCAGGGAGACGCCGGAAACCCGCGAAGTCATCGAAATGCTTTCCTGCGCCCGGCGTGTGGAACTCGGAAGGCTCACTGCCCTCTACAGTGCCGACGTCGTGGCAGACATGGAGGACGCGGGCCTGCTGGAGATCGACGACTCCGACCACCGCTGGGTCTCGTTGCGTGAGAAATACATCGGCGAAGTAGTGCGCTCCTGGTTGAGCATTGCCCGGCGGCGGGAGCTACGGAGCGGGCTCCTGGGCGGGACGGAACCCGAGCCGGCGGAGATGGCAGTCGATGAGCTGATGGCCTTCGCCGCCTGGACCCATGAATGCGAAGCCGAACTCAGCCCGGCACTGGCCCTCGCCGCCGCTGAAGCCGCCGTTCAACTCTTTGATCCCCATTTCGCCCTGTCCTACGCGGACATGCTCAAGAGGACGGACCGGGAGTGGGTGCCGGCCCAGCGGCACAAGGCCGCCGCCTACCTTCAGCTGAACCTGCCCGTTCAGGCCCTTTCAGCCTTGGATGACATCTCGCAGCCCGAACTGGACAGCGTGGGAGTGGAAGAGTACGCCCACGTTGTGGCGGCGAAGGCCCAGGTGATGCTGTGGCTTCCGGAGCAGGCAGGCAAGATTCCGGCTCTCCTTGCCGCGGCAAAGGAAAGGCTGGATGCCGCCACAGGCCACGCCACGTGGCCGCACCGGGCCGTTGCCGCCGCACACCGGGTGGCATTAAGCGGGTTCGAGTACCGCGCGTTCGCCGGTGATTACGCTGACATGATTCCGGAGCTTGAGGCAGCAGCGGATCCGGCCCTCAACCCGGACACGTCCTACCGGATGCAGGCTTCCGTCATCCTGATGAGCGCACTGTCCATGACGGGGCGGGAAATGGACGCGTTGAGCCTGATGCGGAGGATTGGCGGGCAAATCTCGGATGCGTCCCACGTGGTGGGCCTGCGCGAGCAGTTCACCAGGGAGGCCTTCGTGGTGCTGCTGACCGCCGGGCAATGGCGCCGCTGCATCGACCTTGTCGGACAGCGGCCCGACGGCGAACCGGACCGTATGCCTTACCGGAGCGCCGCGTCCGAACTTGCGGCCGGCCTGGCCTATGTTTTTTCGGGGCGTGGCGGCGCGGCCCTGGACCCGTTGATTTCGGCGGTGGCCCAGCTGGAGCTCCAGCCGGCCCAAAGCGCCCTCCGCTCGGCCTACGCCGCAACGGCCCTCGCATATGCCCAGACCGGCAACGGCACCCAGGCGCGGAAGTATCTGGGCAAACTCCAAAGGACTCCCGGCAAAGCCAGTTTTTCCGCCGAGAAAATCATTGAGTTCTGCGCCCTGGTTGCCGGCCGCTGGCTGGGCGACGCCGAAGCCGTGGCCGGACTGAAGCAGTCGGCCGAGCGGCACATGAGGGCAGGGATCTACACCATGGCAGGAATCAGCCTGCTGGCTGCCACGGTCAACGGCAGCGACGCCGACTTCCGCCTCCTGGAGGACATCGCCGGGCACCGGCAGGGTCCTTTGGCAGAGGTCTCCCGGCTCATTGCGCTGGGCAGCCGGACCAAGGACGCCAAAACCCTCCTCGCAGCCGGTGAACTGGCGGCCACGCTGGAACTGGACGCGGTGGAAGCCCGCTGCATGGCGCTGGCCGTGGACTTCGCCCGGCAGGACGGGGACGCCGTCTCCGCCCGCACCGCCCAGGCCAGGCTGGACATCCTGGCGGCCACGGTGGCAAATCTTCCCATCATGCCCAGCAGCGGCAGCCCGCTGCTCACCGCGCGGGAGCGCCAGATCGCGCGGCTCGCCGGCCGGGGAGCCTCAAACCGTGACATCGCCCTGGAAATGGGTGTGTCAGTCCGAACCGTTGAAGGCCATTTGTACCAGGTCTTCACTAAGCTCGGCGTAACTTCCAGGGGTGATCTGACTGGACTCGTCTAACGGCCACAAACCGCAAACAGCCCACCGCGCCCTCACCGGGAGGCGGGAGCCGCTGGAACGGATCTGCAATATTGTCCGGAACGGCAGCAGCCATGCGGTTTTCCTCATGGCAGGACCAGGCATCGGCAAAACGTCCGTAACCGAGGCGATTGCCGAACGTCTCGCCGGGCAGCTGAACATCCTGCAGATCCACGGCAGCTCCGCCCTCGCGGCCGTGCCCTTCGGCGTCCTCACCCCCTATACGGGCGACCTGAGCGCTGAAGAGTCCGTCTCGCCGGTAGCGGTCCTGCGGTCAATGTGGACCTACTTCGAAAAACTCAAGGCAGGCCGCGGCGCCCCCGTCCTGCTGGTGGTGGATGATGCCCACCACCTGGACGATGCCTCCGCCGGCGTACTCGCAGACCTCATCTCTGCCGGCTGGGCTACGGTGGTGGCTGCTGCCAGGCCCCGGCCCGGCCTCCCGCAGCCGTTGGACCAGCTCTGGTACGACGGCCTTGCCGAACGGGTGGACCTGCGGCCCCTGAACCGGGAACAGATCGAAGAGGTACTGGCCCACGTCCTCGACGGAACCGTTCCGCCGGCCACGGTTGATGCTGTCTGGCATGGCTCCGGCGGCAACCCGCGCATCCTGGACGCACTGCTGCACGATGCCGCGGAAACGGGCGTCCTGGCCAAACGGAACGGCATCTGGATACTGTTGGGAGCCCTGCCTTCTGACGGCCCCCAGCTCACGGCTGTAGTGACGAAGGACCACCTCCGGCGGGCGCCGGAGGAACAGGAGGCCCTGAAGCTCATAGCCCTCGCCGGACCGGTAGGCCGGAAAGTGATCGAGGACATCAGCGGGGCCGCCGTGGTCCGGTCCCTCATTGACCAGCAGATGGTTTCCGAGAGTTCCGGGATTCCCTCCGAACTCTCCATGTGGAACGCCCTGTTCGCCAAAGCCATCAGGAACACCTTGTCAGTGTCCCGGAGCCTGCAACTGCTGGAACGGATCCGGGCCCATCAGGACGGGGCAGCCCTGCGCGGCGAGGGCATGCTCCGCTCCGTCGAGTGGGCATTCGAGGTTGGCCTGCGGATTCCTGATCCCGAAATGCTGCAGGCCGCCCGCGAAGCCTTGAGGCGGTTCCGCAACGACAGTGCCCGCACCATAGCCGCCAAAATCAGGGATCCTGCACTGGTGCCCCTGGCCAAGGCCATCCAGGCCCGGGCGCTCTATAACGAGGGCATGTACGGGCCGGCTGCCGACCTCCTGGACGCCTGCTGGCGGCAGTTGTCCGGCACGGCGGAAGGTCCCGCCGTCGTACTGCTCCGCGCAGCCGCCCACCAGGCGAATGGCGCCCCGCTCAACGCCCTCGCAGAGGACATGCGCGGACACGTCCAACAGCGGGAGGACGGCGACAGCCCGGCACCGGATCAGCTCCTGCGCGTTGTGCGGCTCCTGGAGCTGGGCGGGGACGTGGACGCCGAAGCGCTGGCCGCGGAGGTCAGGGACATCAGGAACAGCACCTCCGCGGATGCCGGAGGCGAACCGCTCAGGGCGTTGGGAGAGGCACTCCTGGCGCACGCCCTGGCTGCCACCGGCCGCGCCTCCGAGGGCCTGGATTCGGCGCTGCTGGCCGCTTCCGAGCTGCCTCCGCTGGAAGACAGCCTGTTCTTCTACACCGAGTTTGTGCTGGGCCGGCTGGTGACCGACTACCTTGCCATGGGGGAGTGGGAATCGGCCGAGCGGGAGCTCGACAATTACGCCGCAAGCCACGGGCCTGGGTCCGCCACCTTCAGCGGCAGCCTCCAGGTGCTGCGGGGCTACTCCCTGCTGCGGCAGGGCCGGATGGAGCGTGCATACCAGGTGCTGCTGCCGGCCGTGGAGGCACTCCGGCTGAACGATCCCCTGCAGCTGTTCCGCTTCGCTTCAGCCCTGGGCTTTTATGTTGCCGCGAGACTGGGCGATTCGGCCCAGGCGCAGCGACTGGAACAGGACTACAGCGATGCGGCCGCAGGCGGGCCTGCCCACGAGCTCCTTGCCGCTGCCTACAGCGCCGCAGCCGCCGAGTACCTGTCCCGGGACGGCAAAGGCCTTGCCGCGCTGCACACGCTGGCAACCACGCCGGATGCCACCGCGAGGGCCGGAACCCTGCTTGAGCTCCTTGCCGTCTGCTGGGATCTGGGCGACCCCTCGGTCATCCCGATGGTGCAGGCGGTTGCCCAGGGCGTGGAGGGCCGGTGGGCCCAGGCAATGCTTGCCCTGGCCGCCCGGTGGGAAGAAGCGGACGGGGATGCGTTAATGGAGACGGCCTCCGCGCTGGAGGAAGCGGGCTTCGTGAACCTGGCACGGGAGGCCTACGCCCGTGCCAGCACCCTCCTGGAACAGGCGGGGGAACGCCGGCGGTCCAGGCAGGCCGTGGCGCTGCGGGAGAAATGCGACCACGAACTCGGCGAAAGATTCCGGGAAGGCCGCTTTATCGCCGCGGCACCGGCCGTCCACCTTACCCGGCGTGAACAGGACATTGTGGGCCTGGCCGTCCAAGGCCTCACGGACCGTGAAATCGCCCAGCGGCTGATGGTGTCGGTGCGCACCGTGGAGGGCCATCTGTACCGCACGTACGTCAAGCTTGGCGTGCGGAGCCGGGATGAGCTGGAGTCAGCACTGCCCAAGTAGCTCTCCCGCCAGAGCCCCCGGTTGTGCTTCCCTGGAGGCACCGGCCGGGCACTTCCATGCCCTCTGTCCACCATCCCCGCGGCACTCCCGGGCGCTTTCCGGGGGCCTGCGGGTATCCGCCGACCCTAGGTAGTCCCAGGTGGCGGAATTCGAGTACACCCTACTCGTGTGCCGGGTGGCCCCGGAGTATTTACTTATGGAACCAAAGCAAGCGGCACGAAAGAAGCCGCAGCGGCGGGAACATAACCAGGCCTTGTATCCAACAAACTTCCGGTCCACTGGGACCGGGCTGGACGGGGCCGGCGACGTCAGAGTCTTCTGAGACCGAGACTCTCCCCCCAGCCGTCGCCGGCCCTCCATTCCGCGGGCTGAAGCCCGGAGCGACTGTGGCGGCTGCCCCCACCGGGCGGCCGCCACAGCCGTGTGTGGGACAATTGAGTGTCATCCGTTGGCATTTCAAGGAGTTTGTTTTGGCCGTAGTTTCAACGCCAGCCACACTGGAACGTGCCGTACCGGTGATGGACAACGCCGAAGTGCAGCGCATCCGCAACGATTTTCCGGTCCTGGACCAACTGGTCAACGGCCGCCCGCTGATCTACCTGGACTCCGGCGCCACGTCACAGAATCCGCTCAGCGTCATCGAGGCCGAGCAGGAGTTCTACGAGCAACGCAACGCAGCCGTGCACCGCGGCGCCCACCATCTCGCGGTCGAGGCCACCGAGGCGTTCGAGGACGCACGGCAGACGGTGGCCGACTTTGTGGGCGCCGACTACTCGGAGGTCATCTGGACGTCCAACGCCACCGAGGGCCTGAACCTCCTCAGCTACGCCCTGTCCAACGCGGGCTTGTGGGCGGCCCAGGGCCGGGGCGACGCCCGGCTCAAGGAGCTTGCCCTGAACCCCGGTGACGAAATCGTGGTCACCGAGATGGAGCACCACGCCAACCTCATTCCCTGGCAGGAACTCGCCTTCCGCACCGGGGCCACCCTGCGGTACATCCCCGTGGACGACGCCGGCAGCCTCCGTATGGACGCGGCCAGGGAGATCGTGAACGGCCGGACAAAGCTCCTGGCCTTCACCCACGCCTCCAACGTCCTGGGCACCATCAACCCCGTCACTGAACTCGCAGCCCTGGGCCGGCAGGCCGGAGCCCTGGTGGTGCTGGACGCCTGCCAGTCCGCCCCGCACATGCCGCTGGACGTCAAAGAGCTGGATGTGGACTTTGCGGTGTTCTCCGGCCACAAAATGCTCGCACCCACGGGAATCGGTGTGTTCTACGGGAAGCAGGACATCCTGGACGTGCTGCCGCCGTTCCTGACTGGCGGCTCCATGATCACCACAGTCACCATGGAGCGGGCCGAGTACCTTCCGGCGCCCCAGCGCTTCGAAGCCGGCACCCAGCGCATCTCCCAGGCGGTGGCGTTGGCCGCGGCCGTGAACTACCTGACCGAAACAGGGCTGGACCGGATCCACCGGTGGGAGGCCGAGCTCGGCCAGCGGATGGTCACCGGCCTCGAATCCATCCCGGGCATCCGCGTCCTCGGGCCTGCAGCCGGGCAGGACCGCATCGGGCTCGCCGCCTTCGACGTCGACGGTGTCCACGCCCATGACGTGGGCCAGTTCCTGGACTCGCGGGGCATCGCGGTGCGGGTGGGCCACCACTGTGCCCAGCCGCTGCACCGACGGCTGGGTCTGACCGCCACCACCAGGGCGAGCGCCTACCTTTACAACACCACGGACGACGTCGACCAGTTCCTTGATGCCGTCGCGGGCGTGCGTGCCTACTTCCGCGCCTAAGACCCCACACACCCTGAAGGTAAACCCATGAGCCTCGACCAGCTGTACCAGCAGATCATCCTGGACCATTCCAAAGCCCGCCATGGCAGCGGACTGGCCGGCACCGACGCGCCCAACGGCGCCACCACGGGCCAGTCCCACCAGCTCAACCCGGTCTGCGGCGACGAAGTAACACTGCGCCTGGCCGTCAGCGAAGGGAAAGTGGCACAGGTAGCCTGGGACGGCGCGGGCTGCTCCATCTCCATGGCCTCGGCTTCTGTGCTGACCGACCTGGCAGAGGGCATGACCGTGGCGGAACTTCACGAGGTGATCGACAGCTTCCGCGAGGTCCTGCGATCCCGGGGAAAGCTCCATGCAGACCCGGACTTGCTGGGAGACGCAGCAGCGTTTGAGGGCGTGGCCCGGTACGCGGCACGGGTCAAGTGCGCCATGATTTCCTGGGTTGCCGCCGAGGACGCGCTCAACCAGGCCGCCTGAGACGCAAAAACCAGGACAGCAAAACGTCCGGCCCTCCTCCCCAACGGGATGAGGGCCGGACGGTTTTAATGCCTGGCGGTCTGGTCTGATGCGTGGCGGGCCTTGTTGATGCCGGACGGGGCCTAGCTGAACAGCCCCAGAATTCCAATCAGGGCCGTGGCCGCACCCAGCACCATCGAGATGGCTACCAGCACCACGTGGACGGTGAGGAACTTGGTGGCCTTGCCGGCGGCGTCTCGGGCGCGCGGATCCTTCATGACCCGGCGCAGGAACTGCGGCCAGACCACCAGCGACCAGATGCCGGCAACGATCAGGACGAGCGCGGCAAAGACGGGCAGTTCCACGCGCCTAGTGGCTTTCCAGCCAGGCCTGTGCCTGCTGGGCCTGCAGGTTCAGTGCCTTGGCAACCATCGGTTCGGCAGCGTCGGCAATCTTGCCGCCCAGGAACGGCACCGAGGACTTAACGGCGCCTTCGAGCTCCACGCGGGTGCCGCCGTCGGCCGCTACCAGCCGCTGGACGGCGGTGACGTCCACGGGGGCGCCGGCGATCTTCAGGGAAATGTTGCTCTGCCGGGAACCGTCCGCGGCGGGAGCATCCCAGTTCTCCACCTGGGTCACCTTAAGGTGCTCACCCACGAACTTACGGGCGATCTCCGGCAGCCGCGTGGTGGGCAGGGTCCGGACGGACGTGGCGCTGAATGCGCCGGCAAGATCGCCGTCAACAGTGAAGGATTCCAGGGTGCCGCCCACCAGCTGGCTGACGTGGCGCTGGAAATCCTCGTTCACCAGGACAGCTGCAACGCTGGGGACGGAGTGCGGAAGGGTGGTGGTTGCGCTCAAGGCCATTGGTCCTCCTGGGACGTGGGGGTCGGATTAGGCTCCAAACATCCTACGGGGTCCGGACGCCTGCCTCCGCATCCGCCAGTTTCCGCGCCGCGCCGGTGATATTCCTTGCCATCGCGGGGAAGATCAGGCTGTGGAACGGCAGGACAGCGAGCCAGTACAGCCTCCCGCTCAGCCCCTTGGGGAAGAAAATGGCCCGCTGCCGGTAGCGGCTGCCGTTCCCGTCCGGTTCCACGGACAGCTCCAGCCAGGCACGCCCCGGCGCCCGCATTTCGGCCCGGAGCCGGAGCAGTTTCCCGCGCTCGATCCGTTCCACCCGCCACCAGTCCACCACTTCACCCGTGGCCAGGGTGCGCGGGTGCCGGCGTCCGCGCAGCAGCCCGGCGCCGCCGGTCAGTTTGTCCAGCCAGCCGCGCACCTGCCAGGCGAGCGGCAGGGAGTACCAGCCGTTCCGTCCGCCGATGCCTTCGATGACCGTCCACACGTGGGCGGGATCGACGTCGCCATGGAAGGTCCGTTCGTCGGTGTACACCTTGTGCCCGGCCCAGTCGGGGTCGCTCGGCAGGGGATCTGCATCGACGCCGGCGTTGGCCCACGTGGTCTCCACCTGTCCGTCGCGTTCCTTGCCCAAGGCCAGGGCGACGGCGGTGCGGTAGGCGGTCAGGCCGCCGTCGGGCTGCGGAATGTACTGGTCGATGCCGTGCTCATTGGCGACGGCGTCGTGCTGCAGCGACTGGACCAGGGGCACGGCCATGGACAGCGGGATGGGGGTGGTCAGGGCCACCCACATGCCGGCCAGCTTGGGCGCCGGAACCGGCAGGGCCAGCACCGGCCGGTAGGGCAGGCCGGCTTCCGCAGCGTACTCCTGCATCATGCCGGCGTACGTGAGCACCTGGCGGCAGCCGACGTCGAACGTGCGGTTGAGCGGGCCCTCCAGCGACGCCGCGGAGACGAGGTAGTAGAGGATATCGCGCACGGCGATCGCCTCGATCCGGTTCCGGACCCAGCTGGGCGCCGGCATCAGCGGCAGGGTTTCGGCCAGGTGCCGGATCATCTCGAACGACGCCGACCCCGAGCCGATCACCACGCCGGCCTGGAAAACAATGGCGTCCACCGGGCTGTCCAGGAACATCTGGCCCACAGCCTCCCGGGAGCGCATATGGGTGGACAGCTCAACTCCCGTGGGGTGGAGTCCGCCCAGGTAGACAATCCTCTCCACGCCGGCGTCGGCTGCGGCACCGGCAGCAGTCCGTGCCATCGCCTGTTCCTTTGCCTCAAAGCCGGCACCGGCCGCCATGGAGTGCACCAGGTAGTAGAAGACGTCGACGCCGGCCAGCGCCGCCTGCAACGCCCCGCCGTCGTCCAGGCTGCTTTCCACCACCTCCACCTGGTCGCGCCACGGGACGCCGGCGATCTTGCCGGGGGAGCGCACCAGGACCTTGACCGTGTGCCCCTCGTCCAGGAGCCTGGGCACCAGGCGGCCGCCGATGTAGCCGGTGGCGCCGGTGACCAGGACAGTTTTGGCTGGATGCTTGCCGGTTCCGCTCATGCTGTGCCCTCTCGTCCTGTTTCCTTGCCTGTCCCTGTTCAGGGGTTCGGAGCCGCGGCGGCTGTGGACGGCTGCCATGTCATCGGCTGGGGGTAGGCTGGAACTGCCCGGGATTCGCAGCGAATTTCGGGTTTTCGCGCTGCCTGCTTTTTCGCAACACCACAGGAGCTTCTGCCATGAGCCTTCCCGGCCCGTCCACCGCCGGCACATCCATCGCTGGAAAGTCCGGCACCGGTAAATCCAGCACCGGCAAGTCCAGCGTAGGCCCTTCGCTGGAGGGGCTGCGCCGCGCCCTCGCCGCGGACCAGACCTTCGCCCGGGTCCGTGCGGAGGCTGCCCGCGGCTTCGCCGTCCGCGGCCAGGATTACCAGATCAGTGCCCCGGCCGGGCTGCGGCCTGTGCTGCTCGCCGAGATGGCCGACGGCGTGGCTGCAGCTGCCGGGGGAGCGGACGGTGCGGGGCCGGGCGTGGTCCTGGCGGTCACCGCCACGGGGCGGGAGGCGGAGGACCTTACCGCCGCCCTGCGCGCATACCTGCCTGCCGATGCCGTGGCCGAATTCCCCAGCTGGGAGACGCTCCCGCACGAGCGGCTTTCACCGCGCTCGGACACTGTGGGGCGGCGGCTGTCCGTGCTGCGCCGCCTCGCGCACCCGGAAACGTCGACGGCGGGGCCGCTCCGGGTGGTGGTGGCACCTGTCCGCGCGGTGGTCCAGCCCGTTGTGGCCGGCCTGGGCGAGCTGGTCCCCGTCACCCTGAAGGTGGGCCAGGAGAAGCCGTTCACCGACGTGGTGCGGAGCCTGGCCGACGCCGCGTATGCCCGGGTGGACATGGTGACCCACCGCGGCGAGTTTGCCGTCCGTGGCGGCATCATCGACGTGTTTCCGCCAACCGAGGACCATCCCATCCGGGTGGAATTCTTTGGCGACGAAGTGGACCAGATGCGCTGGTTCGCTGTGGCCGACCAGCGCTCGCTGTCTTCGCCCGGGTTGCACCACCCCACTGAACTGCATGCCCCGCCGTGCCGCGAAATCCTCATTACGCCGTCGGTGATGTCCCGCGCCGCCACGCTCAAGGCCCAGCTTCCGGCCGCAGCTGACATGCTGGAAAAGATCGCCGGCGGCATTGCCGTGGAGGGCATGGAGTCCCTGGCGCCGGTGCTGGTGGATGCGATGGTCCCGTTCGTTGACCAGTTGCCCGCCGAATCCATCGCCGTGGTGATCGAACCGGAGAAGGTGCGCACGCGCGCCCACGACCTCGCCGCCACCAATGAGGAATTCCTGGAAGCGGCCTGGTCCACCGCGTCCGACGGCGGGACCGCGCCGCTGGACCTCAGCTCGCAGGCAAGCGCTGCCCTCCATTCCGCCAGCTTCCGGTCACTGACGGACACCCGCACCTCCTCCCTGGAGCACGGGGTTTCGTGGTGGTCCATTACATCGCTGGCCCAGGACGAGGAACTGCTGCCCGAGATCGACGTCCTGAACCTGCACGCCCGCGAACCCCGCGGCTACCAGGGTGATGTGGCCGAAATGATGGAGTTCATCGGATCTCACGTGCGCGACCAGTGGCGGATCGTGGTGGCCACCGAGGGCCCCGGCCCCGCCCAGCGCCTTGCCGAACTGTTCCACGACGCGGACATCCCCTGCGCCCGGGTGGACAGCCTGGACCACGAACCCCAGGCGGGCATCATCGAGGTGACTACTGCCGCCGTCGGACGCGGCTTTGTCCTGGACGGCCTCAAACTCGGCCTGCTCACCGAAGCGGACCTCCTGGGCCGGACCTCCGCCGGCTCCACCAAGGACATGCGCCGCATGCCCTCGAAGCGCCGAAACGCGGTGGACCCGCTGCAGCTTGTTGCGGGCGACCACGTGGTGCACGAACAGCACGGCATCGGCAGGTTCGTGGAGCTGATCCAGCGCAAGGTTGCCGGCGGCGGTGACGGCGTGCGCGAGTACCTGGTCCTGGAGTACGCGCCGTCCAAGCGCGGCGCCCCGGGGGACCGGCTGTTTGTCCCCACGGACCAGCTGGACCAGGTGACGCGCTACGTCGGCGGCGACACCCCGGTCCTGAGCAAGATGGGCGGCGCGGACTGGGCCAGCACCAAGTCCAAGGCCCGGAAGGCCGTCAAGGAGATCGCGGGCGAGCTGATCCGGCTGTATTCGGCCCGCATGGCCTCCCGCGGCCACGCCTTCGCCCCGGACACTCCCTGGCAACGCGAGCTCGAGGAAGCCTTCCCCTACGTGGAGACCCCCGATCAGCTGACCACCATCAACGAGGTCAAGGCGGACATGGAACGCGAGATCCCCATGGACCGGCTGGTCTCCGGCGATGTGGGCTACGGCAAGACGGAAATCGCCGTGCGTGCCGCGTTCAAAGCCGTGCAGGACGGCAAGCAGGTGGCCGTGCTGGTGCCCACCACCCTGCTGGCCCAGCAGCACTACGAAACGTTCACCGAGCGGTTCTCCGGGTTCCCGCTCCGGGTCAAGGCCCTGTCCCGCTTCCAGGGGACCAAGGAAACCAAGGAAACGGTGGAAGGCGTCAAGAGCGGATCTGTTGACGTGGTGATCGGCACCCACCGGCTGCTGTCCAAGGACTTCGAGTTCAAGGACTTGGGGCTGGTGATCGTGGACGAGGAGCAGCGCTTCGGTGTGGAGCACAAGGAAGCGTTGAAGAAGATGCGCACCAACGTGGACGTGCTGGCCATGAGTGCCACCCCGATTCCGCGCACGCTGGAAATGTCCCTGACCGGGATCCGGGAAACGTCCACCCTGGCCACCCCGCCGGAGGAACGCCACCCTGTCCTGACGTACGTGGGGCCCTACACGGACAAGCAGACCTCCGCCGCCATCCGGCGTGAGCTGATGCGCGAGGGCCAGGTGTTCCTGGTCCACAACCGGGTGTCCACCATTGAGCGGACCGCCGCCAAGATCCGCGAGCTCGTCCCGGAAGCCCGAGTGGAGGTGGCCCACGGGCAGATGTCCGAAAGCCGCCTGGAGCAGATCATCGTCGACTTCTGGGAAAAACGGTTCGACGTGCTGGTGTGCACCACCATCATCGAAACCGGCCTGGACATCTCCAACGCCAACACCCTGATTGTGGACGGCGCGGACAAGTACGGCCTGTCCCAGCTTCATCAGCTCCGCGGGCGCGTGGGCCGTGGCCGCGAGCGTGCGTACGCCTACTTCCTCTACCCGTCGGAGAAGCCGCTGGGTGAAGTGGCACTGGAACGGCTCAAAGCGGTGGCCACGCACAACGAACTGGGCGCAGGCATGCAGCTGGCCATGAAGGACCTCGAAATCCGCGGCGCCGGCAACCTGCTGGGCGGCGAACAGTCCGGCCACATCCAGGGCGTGGGCTTCGACCTCTACATCCGCCTGGTGGGGGAGGCCGTGGCAGACTTCCGCGGCGAGGCCGAGGAGAAGGCCGCCGAGATGAAGATCGAACTGCCGGTCAACGCCCACCTCCCGCACGACTACGTGCCGGGGGAGCGGCTCCGGCTGGAGGCGTACCGCAAGCTCGCGGCAGCCCTCACCAACGAGGCCATCGACGAAGTCCTGGCTGAGCTGGTGGACCGGTACGGCGAGCCGCCGCTGCCCGCCCAGAACCTGGTGGCCGTGGCCCGCTTCCGGGTGGGAGCCCGGGAAGCCGGCCTGTCCGACGTCGCACTCCAGGGCAACTTCATCAAGTTCTCGCCGGCCACCCTGCCGGAGTCCAAGGTGATGCGGCTGAACCGGATGTATCCGGGGTCCCAGTCAAAGCCGGCCCTCGACGCCGTGCTGATCCCCAAGCCGAAAACGGCCAAGATCGGCGGCCGGGACCTGCAGGATGCGGAAATCCTGGAATGGGCCAACGGGGTCATCCGGAACATCTTCTCGGACGCACCGCTGGCGGTGGGATAGGACTTGATGGGAGGACATCACGCCGCGTCGGGAGCCGCGGCGTGGGTAGCTATTGCCTCAACGGGGCCGTACACCCTTGGCTGGTATCCGCTGGACGCCACCGGGATCCTGATCGGCGGGATGGCGACGGCGGGCACCGCCCTGGTGTGCGACTGGGACCACCGGCACAGCACGGTAGCGAATGCCCTGCCGCCCCTGTCGAATCTGATCGCCGTTGGAATTGAAAATGCCAGCGGCGGGCACCGTCAGGGGACGCACTCGGTCCTCGGAGCCGCCTTCTTTGTGCTGCTGGCCACCTTGGCCGGTCAGTTCCAGCTGCAGACCCAGTGGGGCCTGCTGTCCGTGGGCGCCGGACTGCTGTGCATGTTTATGATCAATATCGCGGCCAAGGCGCTGAAGCTGTTCCCGAAGGCCGGTTTCATCAGCAACTGGATCTTCGCGCTGACCATGGCCGGGCTTGTCACTTGGTTCGCACCGGACCAGTGGACCTGGCTGCCCGTCTCGATGCTCACGGGCGTGCTTGTGCATATTGTGGGGGACCTCATCACCACCAACGGGGTGCCCCTTCTGTGGCCGCTGGTGATCCGGCCGCCCAAGGTGCTGCGCCGGCTGCCGCTGCTGCGCCAGGTGTGGCGGCCCAACGGCGCACTGTCCCTGCCATTGCTCGGCCGGGCGGGGTCCAAGCGCGAATGGCTGCTGCTCATTCCCGTGAGCGCGTACGCAATGGTGGGGTTGTGCGTGGCCGGCTGGGCGATAGCCCGGACCCACTGGACCAGCGTGGCGGCGGCAGCCGAAGCCTGGACCCGCATCTGGTTCTAATGTCGTTTTCAGAAGCCGACTGCACATGATCGCGCTTAATTCCGGGGTTTGCACAGACGGGTTCTGATCAGTGGCTGGCTGGGACCGCGATGCCTCTCGAAACCTTGGGGATTCGGGGCTGAGGTTATGAGACATCCAGATGGGGAACGGATTACTGCCGTTTTCCTCAGCCGGAACCCCTCCAACGACCACGACGGATTGCCCTGAAATGCACATCCGAAATGCTCCAAGTCGCCTGCCCCGACGCTCTAAATCTGTCCGCCGCACGGGCGGGCGTGGCGAAATCCCCCGTGTAAGGCAGAGGGTCCCATGCGCCATGTTAAGGAATGGCGACGCCATTGTCAGTTTCCGAAGTCGACTGCACAGAATGTCCGAAGTGATCTGCACAGCCCGTCAAAGGAATGAAAGGTCTATTGGGTATATAAGAAACAGTCCCGCATACGGCTGGCAGCAGGACGGCCGCTACTGCGGCTCACCGTTTATCCACTAGGCTCGCTTTTGGTCCATTGTGGGCCTTGACTCGGCTACGCCGGACTTATGGGGGGCATATCCATGGTGGGAACTGGCAGTACATCAAAGACGGCGACTGGCCTGCCCGCGGTTCGGCCAGCGCTGCTTGTTGTGCTGTCGCTGGGACTGGCAGGGTGCACTTACGCGGATGCTCCAACCCAGGCGGAACCGGCCGCCCAGACCACCCCCGCTGCAGTTGCGTCGTCCGCCCCGAAGCCTGCCCTGAGTGGAGAAACCGTGCGGGACTCGTTTGGCAACGCGGACTTCTACACCACCGTTCCAGGAGACACCCTCCCGGCCGTGGCGGCGGCGTACAAGCTATCCGAGGCGAAAGTCGCCGCGTTCAACGGACTCCAGCCAGGAACTCCCCTCACTCCGAACACACGGCTCCGACTGATTCCGACCGGTCCCATGCCGGGTGCCAAGGGGGCTGCAACGGTTGACGCAAACGGCATTCCAACGGGTTACACAATAGAGCCCGAAGACAGCCTGGCCGGCATCACTTACCGGTTCAACCTGACCTCTGAGCAGTTGGCGGAAGCGAACAAGGTCCCGTTCACCTACGAAAAGGGAAACGTCTTCTTCATCCAGGCCGGCAAGGTCATCCAGCTGCAGAAGAAGCCGGTAGACAGCAGGTCCGGCTCGGGTGCCTCGGTCAACAACTCATTCGGCCAGACGGTCTTCTACACCACGGTGGACGGTGACTCGTTCGACAGCCTTGGCTACAAGTTCCGCTCAACCACGCCACAGATCCTGATGTACAACCCCTCGCTGTCGGCGGATCAGCCCATCCATGCCGGCACGAAGGTTCGACTGATACCCGGCGAACTGAAAATCGAGGGCGCCCATGGAACGTTCACCACCGATGCCCAAGGTATTCCCCTGACCTATACCACCGCCCCAGGGGACACCGAGCGGCAAGTCTCGTTTCGATTCGGCGTGACTGACCTGCGCTCGGCCAACCGTCCGAGCACGGGCACGGCCGGGTCTTGGTATGAATACACAGACCTGCCCATCGGCGAACTTGCGCCGGGGCAGACCATCAGCGTGGCGCTGGACAAGCCCATCAATAAACCCGGGAGCTGACATCCGCCCCCGCGGACTCCAGCAGGCATACGAATTGTCGTCATGGCGTAATCCTGTCACTACTCCAGGGCCGTCCGACTAACGTGCACCAACAGTGCGGTGATCGACCGGCTAGCGGACGCTGGCGGAGCCACCTAATAGCGCCTGCCAGTCCGGTGGTTCTAGGTGCACAGATTGAGACCTGGCAAGCCTGATATTTTGTTGCCCCGTGTGTAGGGTCGGTTCATGGACGCAAGTGCAGCGTATCGATCCCCGCGGTTGTGGCCTTGGGCGATGGCGATCCTGGGCGTAATCGTCTTAAACGCCTTCTTCATCGGATCAGGGGGAGGTGAGTGCTTTGACTACGTTGTTGAGTCGGGCGCCACCGGTACCTGCACTAGTGGTCCGATGCTCGGGATCGAAGGGACGTGGATCTTGGGCGTCGTAAGCGCGGCGGCCGTCGTTTATTTCGCTCGTCGCGTCATGCGCATAATTAGCGCCCTAGGAACTACGGAAGAACATCTCTAGCAATCACAGGTGGGACGTCGTTCAGCGAGGCGGCTGTTGGCGGCACAAACGGACCCCATGCGCATCTGTCCTCGTATTCCCGGTAAGGATCCTCTACCGGCACAAACCGCCTATCCAGCGAAAACGGAAGCCAGTTATTGAAGGTCTTAGCCCCAGATGCGCCAAGGGCTTTGACGCGGGCTAATTGGCGAGTGCCCGGACTGCGGCGAGATCCCACGGCGCGCTAAACAGTGGCTGGTGGACCCAGCGCCCCCAGCCCCTTACATTCCAGGCAATACGTATACGGGGGAGGACTTCCGCGATCCTTGTAGCGAAATGGGGCCGCGATTAGTACCAGTACCGTCTTCCGGCAAGAGGTCGTCCGATTGCACCGAGCAAGAAAAGCACGAGGCCGACAACAACCAGAATCCACCCAATCGTTATCAGTATTCCAATGTTGAAAATATAACCGAGGATTAGTAGAACAACTCCGAGTGAAAGCACCTTAGTCCTTACCTTCCCAAATATTCGGACCAACCCTGGGCTGCAAGACGGTTGCTTGCGGTCGTCCCATTCGTACCACACCGGGTTGTCCAGGGGAACAGGAACCTTTTACAGGTGTGCCACGCCCTTTGAGTGCAGGAAATGCCGGCTACATCGACAGAGCTGCGATGCCTACGGCAGAAGCCGTCCCCCCGCCCGTAAGCCGGCTCCCAGTCGCCCGCCACAGATTTCCGGCAGCACTCATCCGGCCCCACCACCCTGATGCTGGCCATAGTCCCTGCCATTCCTATATGCGGATATGCGAGCTCCAGCGTTCTCGCAAACGACTGGCGCTGGGGCAAGCTCGGCGAGAACACCAGGCCGATTGCCGCTAGGGGGTGCATACCGAAAGTCTAGGACCGTGCCGCACTGGGTTTCAGGCGCAGCAAAATGAGGGCACGAAAAAGGTGCGCCCCGTTCGCTGAGCGCACCCTTTTGGTAAAATCATTCAGTCTTTGAAGGCGTCTTTGACCTTTTCGCCAGCCTGCTTCACGTCGCCTTTGGCCTGGTCCGTCTGGCCTTCAGCCTTCAGGCTGTCATCGCCTGTGGCGTTACCGGCCGCTTCCTTGCCCTTGCCGCCAGCCTTCTCGGCAGCGTTCTCAATCTTGTCGCCTAGTCCCATGGTGTTTCCTCCTCTGGTTGGCAGCCGTTCGCATTCGGCTGCACCTATACTAAGCATGCTTAGGGTTCACCGCGCAAGTCGGACGAGCCGACTTGCATCCGTCAGTTGATGTGCACAGCCGCAGCGCGAGACGCTCGGTCAGGTGTCGCTGGGCCGTCGACGGGTCGTTATCGGAGACCAGGCAGATGCCTTTTCCAAGTTAATCGCTTGAGATCCTTCAGGCAGCGGCAGGACATCCCTGGGGGCGAACTCTGTCCATGCCGGGTTTGCCGTGCTGGGATCAACGGTGGCAAGGAGTGCTCGGACTTCTTCTCCGCCGGTTGAGTCGGGGCAATGGCCGGCTTCCAGGGAGCTGATTTCCGCGATCTTCTCACCGGCTTCCCGGAAGAGCGTACCGCGGACGAATCGTCCATTTTCAGATTCAAGGATCAGATAGGTGGCGTCCTCATAGGCAGCCAGAACAAGACGGGCGAGCAGCGAGACCTTGGACATCCCCAGTGGCGCGGACCCTTGGTCACGCATCTGTCCGGTAGCAGTGATGGCCTGCCTGACTTCGGCATTGTTGAGCCGGCCAGGAATCATCTGCAACTCGGGGAAGCCGTGATCGCGCGTCCATTCCCACGCCGCGTCTTCGATACCCGCCCAGTCGTACCCGCGGGAGTTCTTCAGCTTCATGATCGGCCATCCGCGCCCGTAGAGATTTGTCTCTGCCCAGAATTGAATTGCCTTCACGGTTGCCCAAGGAAGGCTGTAGGCCCATTCCGGGTGATCCTCGCCGGTCTGGTAGTTGTAGCATCTCGCCGCTAAATAGATCTGCACCAAATGCCTGGGCTCGGGCGCCCCGGTCAGGATCTCATCCACTGGGGTGAACGTGTACTCCGGCTCGGCACGTTCTTCCTGATAGTGGTCGGAGACCGCCACGATGTTGAAGTGGGCCAGTGCTTCCCCGATCGATTGTGCTGTGGCAGTGTCCTCGTAGTCGAAGAAAAGGTCCGGCATTCTGCCGTTTCGGATCCTTCGCGCGGCGGTCGCCAAGAGGTCAATCAGATCGGTGCCGACAACAAATGAGCTCAAAGCGGTCCCCCTGTCTTGCGAGCCGCGGCCGGCCCGGTTTCCGCCGCATATCCACGGCACATTAGTCCTGCATAGGTTGGGGCGGCTTGGAGAATTATCGTTCACTGGCCGCCGGTAGGCCGATCCCTTGCGGGCCAGGAAAAATTGTGCCGACGACTTCTGACATTCCGTGCGGACGACTTCGGAAAACGACACTTCTCCCACGCCTAATGACACCTTTGCAGAGGACTCCTGACATTCTGTGCGGTCAGCTTCTGAAAATGACGTCTAATCCGCAAACATTCGGTGCCAGCCTGCCAGCGCGTGCGCCAAATGCAAGAGACCCCCTGGACATCGTCCAGGGGGTCTCTTGTCTGCTGTGGGATTAGTGCTCGCCGGCGGAGTCCGAGCGGCCCAGGATGGTCTGCGGGATCCAGTACGCCAGGGCGAACAGCGCCAGACAAACAGCCATGGGCCACGGGTTGCCGAGCGTCAGGAAGGACAGGGAATAGATGGCGCCGAGGAACAGGGCCATGCAGACCACAAAGAGGATGATGCTGCTGCCGAGCTTGTTCTCGTTCTGAGGGGTCCGGAGTTCCCCTTCGTGAGACGCCGTGCCCTGGCTGGAAGCCGTGATCTTGCTGGACATTCATTCCTCCTTGGCCGCGGGGGCCTCAATCTGTGGCGGCTCCGGTTGCCGTCAGTAGGAGGATGAACCCTGTTCACCCTTGACGATGGCGATGCCGGAGCTGGCACCAATACGTGTTGCACCTGCTGCAATCATAGCCTGCGCGTCCTCGAGGGAACGCACGCCGCCGGAGGCCTTGACGCCGAGGCCGGGACCTACCGTGCGGCGCATCAGGGCGATGTCCTCGGCGGTGGCGCCTCCGCCGTTGAAGCCGGTGGAGGTTTTGACGAAATCGGCGCCGGCTTCCACGGCGGCCTCACACGCGAGAACCTTCTGGCTGTCTGTGAGCAGCGCCGTTTCGATGATGACCTTCAGGATGGCACCGCTGGCGTGGACAGCCTCCGCCACCGAGGTGATGTCCTCAACCAGCGCGCCCTTGTCCCCGGCCCGGGCGGCTGCGATGTTGATGACCATATCCACTTCGTCGGCACCGTCCAGCACCGCCCCGCGGGCCTCGAACGTCTTGACGTCCGTGGGCGTGGCGCCCAGCGGGAAACCCACCACGGAGCAAGTGAGGACGCCGGAACCCTTCAGGGCCTTCTTCACGGTCTTGACCCAGATGGGGTTCACACACACGGACTTGAAGTGGTATTCAGCGGCTTCGGCACACACTTTGAGGACGTCGGCCTCACCAGCTTCCGGCTTCAGCAGGGTGTGGTCGATGAATGACGCCATGCTGCCGGAGTCCGGGGCGCCGGATGCGGCTGTTTGAACGGAAGGGGTGGCTTCGTTGCTCATGATGGTCCTCTCCAAGGGGCCGATGGGCCAGGGCGTTGTGACGCCCTGCCTCGTTTCGGAACCATCTTGCCACAGAGCAACGCGGGGTCACTTCCGGCCCAATGCGGACGGATTATCGGGCCGTAAGTGACCGCGCGTTGCTGCTCAGGCGGCGGCCGGCAGTGCGGAGGGTGCGGACGGCACGGACGGCGCGGACGCGGCAGTAAGCAGCTGCGTGGCGCAGGCGCCCGCTGCGGAAGCCGCGGCGACCAGCAGGCCCAGCCGGACGCCGTCGAACGCTGCCGCGTCACCGAGAGCCCAGATTCCCGGGACGGACGTCCGGAAGTCCTTGCTGATGACAATCCCGCCGGTGGCCGCTATCTGCAGCCCCGCGCTGGCGGCCAGCCCGTCCCGGGACACCCGTTCCTCCGCCAGGACCACCAGGTCGCCGTTCATGCTGCTGCCATCTTCGAAAATAACCCCCGAGGCCGCGAGTCCGGCTGAGGTGCCCGGAACGACGGCGGCCGGCCGGGCGGTGGTGCGGATGGGCCGCACACCCCTGGCGCGGAGGACCGCTTCAGCCTGGCCGGCCGCCGCACCCGTGCCCACCAGGATCCCCAGCGGACGGCGGCCCAGCTCCCGGCTGACCGCGCTGACAGCCTCGCCGATGCGGGCGGCGTCGTCGATGGTGGAGTAGCTCAGGCAACGGTTGGCGCCCTCCACAGGGCTGGCCACCGGTGCTGACCCGGTGGCGATGACCAGCTGGTCGTAGCTGAATTCCATGCCGTCCGCCGTTGCCACCGTCCGGTTCTCCGGGTCAATGTGGCTGGCCGGCTGGCCGAACCGCACCGAGACCTGGGGGAGCAGCGCCAGCTCCAGCAGCTCCTCCGGATTGTCGTCCCGGTTGCTCAGCACCGTGATGGTTCCCGTGAACCGTGCACGGTTGAGCTGGCTGACCAGAGCCTGGGCAGCAGGTCCTGCCCCCGCAATGACGATGCGGGTGGCGGGAACAGTGGAGGTGGAGGGTGCCGGAGCGGACATGTGCTGGCCCTTTCGCTGGCGGCCGGTGAACGGCCGGAACTTCGTGATGGACCCAGCGTAGGACCCTGCTTTTTCCGGGGTGTTTCCCCTCAGTTGCCGTTTAGCGGGTCCGTGTTCGCCAGTTTTTACCGGCCGGTAACAGAACCCGTGACGTGCCTCTCATCCAGGCAGAAACGGACACATTGCACGTGCGCCCCGCCATATGCAAAGTGCCCGGGGCCAATGCCCGGGCACTTTGAGGGTGCACCGCAGGCACTAGACGCGGATGCGATAGCCGCGCTTCACCACAGTTTCCACGAGGCGGCCGTCGGGCAGCGAAGAACGGAGCCGGCTCACGGTCATGTCCAGCGCGTGGACCGAACCTCGGAGTTCCAGAAGGTCGGACAGGGATTCGCGGGACAGGACCGCGCCGCTGGCACCCAGCAGCGCCCGGAGGAGCAGCAGCGGAGCGGGCGCCAGTTCCACCGGCTGGCCATCGATGCGCAGGCTCCTGCCGCGCAGCTCGATCTTGCCGGACCTGGTGTCCAGCCGCCGGACATGGTTCAGTGCGAGGTGCTCGCACACCAGCCTGATCAAGGCGCCCATCCGGAAGCGTTCCGGGATCAGGGGTGTGATGCCGGCGTCCAGCAGCGGCTGCGCGGTCACCGGACCCACCACGGCCGTGGTCACGTTCGTCTTCAGGCTCTCGATCAGCTGCTTGTAGACGCCCATCTCATGGGCAGTGCTCCACAGGGCGTCGACAGCAGGCGCGCTGGTGAAGGTCAGGACGTCCAGGTTTCCACTGCACACCGCCTCGATGAGGCGGGGAAGCTTGTCCTCGCCGTCGGGCTTCACCCAACGGTATGGGGTGACCGTCAGGACGGTGGCGCCGGACATGCGCAGGCGCTCCAGCTGCCGGACATCCGTGTACCCGTGCAGCTGCACGGCCACGGTCTTGCCGCGGACCCCCTCGGTGAGCAGCATGTCCACCAGTGTTGCGGTGGTTTCGTCGCTGCTGATTCCGACGTCGGCAAGGCCGGCCGCACGCACGGCACCGCGGGCTTTGGGTCCGCGGACGAACATCCGGCAGGCACCGAGGGTTTCCAGCAGCTCGTCCCCGATGCCGAAGGAATCAGCGGCTTCGCACCAGCGGCGCATGCCGTAGGCGGTGGTGGCGATGCACAGGTCCGGCTTGGCAGCGATGATGGCCCGGGTGTCGTCGATGAGGCGCATGTCCTCCTGGACCGGGGCGATCTTCAGGGCGGGGGCGTGCAATACCTCAGCGCCGCGGCGTTCGAGGGCCTCGATCAGGTCCTGGGACCGCCGGTCCGAGGTGACACCGATGCGGAAACCCTCCAGCGGCGCTTCGGCTGCCTCTGGCGTTTCCTCGACCTGGGGTGCTTCGGCCGGTGCAAGTGCATTCATGGAGGTCAATCCTTTCACGAGCCCAGCAGCGAGGCCGCCAGCCTGTCCAGGTCGGCGGCGGCCTCAGCATGCCCGCGGTTGGCTTCCGCCACCCGCACCACCTCGCCGATTACCAGCACAGCCGGGTTGCTGCAGCCGGCGGCCGCAGTGGTGATGGTGCCGAGGTCCGCGATGGTGGTTCGCTGTCCGGGCCGGTAGCCACGTTCAACAACGGCCATGGGCATGTCCGTGCGCATTCCTGCCCGGCGGAGGCCTGCGGCAAGCTGGTGCAGGGTGCCGATGCCCATCAGCACAACGATGGTTCCACCCAGGCCGGCCAGGTGCTGGTGCTCCTTTTCGGTCAGCGGGGCGTGCCCGGAGACCACGGTGAACATGTGGCTCACTTCGCGGTGGGTGACCGGGATTCCGGCCGCCGCGGGGACGGAGATGGCGCTGGTGACACCCGAAATGACGCGGACCGGGACGCCGGCTGCCACGCAGGAGGCGACCTCCTCGCCGCCGCGGCCAAAGACGTACGGATCGCCGCCTTTGAGCCGCACCACGTTGTTGCCCGCGAGGGCGCTTTCCACCATGAGCTTTTCGATGTCGGCCTGGCTGACCTTGTGGTGCCCGGGCTTCTTGCCCACATCCACGAGTTCGGCCGAGGTCAGCTGCGGCAGGTCCTGGCAGGGGGCCAGCCGGTCATAAAAGACGACGTCGGCATCGCGCAGCGCCTTGATGGCGCCCACAGTGAGCAGTTCGGTGGTTCCGGGCCCGCCGCCCACAAGGGTGACGTGGCCGACCGGTCCGGCAGCAGGTTCCACGGCCACGGGGATGCTGGCTGCACGGCACCGGTCCAGCAGCGGCTCCCAGCCCGGCTGGCCGTCGTCGACCGCTGCCACCAGGAAGGGGCGCTCGGGCAGGGGGCCGTCATGGCCTGCGCCCTGCGGGGTGCTGAGGCGGTAGACCACGGCGCCGGCGGCCTCGTAGCGGCGCACCGCCTGCCGGGCTGCGTGATCCGAGCCGGCCACCAGGACGTCGCGGCCGGTGAGGTCGATGGTGAGCTGCATGGTTATGCCTCGTTCCTGATGGGTTCCGGCGAGCCGGGACGGACCGGGATGGATGCCCCGATCAGGACTTTGCCCTTCTCCTCCGGGGTGGCGGGGCGCATCTGGCCGCGCTCGTCCGGAACGAAGGTGATGGAGTCATCCTTCTGGTCGGGGGCGTTGACGAAGGAGCGGAACCGGCGCAGGCGCTCGGGGTCCTTGAGGGTGTCTGCCCATTCGTCGATGTAGGTGTCAACGTGCTTGGCCATGGCCGCCTCGAGGTCCGCGGCGATGCCCAGGGTGTCCTTGACCACCACGTCCTCGACGTGCTTGATGCCGCCGTCGAGCTCCTCCTGCCAGCGCGCCGTGCGCTGGAGGCGGTCCGCAGTGCGGATGTAGTACATGAAGTAGCGGTCGATGTACTTGATCAGCGTTTCGTCGTCGAGGTCCTTGGCCAGGAGCTGGGCGTGGGCCGGGGTGGCGCCGCCGTTGCCGCCGACGTACAGGTTCCAGCCGTCGGCGGTGGCGATCACGCCCACGTCCTTGCCGCGGGCCTCGGCGCATTCACGGGCACAGCCGGAGACACCCATTTTGAGCTTGTGCGGGCTGCGCAGGCCGCGGTACCGCAGTTCGAGCTGGATGGCCATGGCCACCGAATCCTGCACGCCGAACCGGCACCAGGTGGAACCGACGCAGGACTTCACCGTGCGCAGGCTCTTGCCGTAGGCCTGGCCGGACTCGAAACCGGCGTCCACCAGTTCCTTCCAGATCTCCGGGAGCTGTTCCAGGCGCGCACCGAACATGTCGATCCGCTGGCCGCCGGTGATCTTGGTATACAGGTTGTACTTTTCGGCCACGGCCGCGATGACGCCCAGCTTCTTGGGGGTGATCTCGCCGCCGGCGATGCGGGGGACCACCGAGTAGGTGCCGTCCTTCTGCATGTTGGCCAGGGCGCGGTCGTTGGTGTCCTGCAGGGTGCCGCGGCCGGCGTCCAGGACGTAGGCGCTGTTCTGGCTGGCCAGGATGTTGGCGATGGTGGGCTTGCAGATATCGCAGCCGGCGCCCGTGCCGTACTTGGCCATGATCTCTTCGAAGGAGGTCAGTTCCAGGACACGGATGGCGTCGAACAGTTCCTGGCGGGACAGTTCGATGTGCTCGCAGAGGGCCTTGGACACCTCGACACCGGACTTGGTCAGTTCAGTTTCGAGCAGCTTCTTCAGCATGGGAACACAGGAACCGCACTGGGTGCCGGCGCGGGTGCAGCCCTTCAGCTCACCCAGCTCCTGGACCGGGGCGTTGCCTTCGCAGGCGCCGCAGCCGTTGATGGCGTCGCGGATGGTCCCGGCGGTGACGTTGTTGCAGGAGCAGAGGGTGGCGTCGTCCGGCAGTTCGGTCTCGGGGGCCTCACCGCCGCCGGCCGCGCTGAGGAACGCGCCGGGCTCGGCGGGAAGTTCGCGGCCCAGGAGCGGGCGCAGGCTCATGTACGGCGAGGCGTCGCCCACGAAGATGCCGCCCAGGAGTGTCTTGGCGTCGTCCGTCGTCACGATTTTCTGGTAGACGCCGCGTGCCGGGTCGGCGTAGACGATTTCGAGGGCGTGTTCGGTCTTGGCGAAAGCGTCGCCGAAGCTGGCGACGTCGACGCCGGACAGCTTGAGCTTGGTGGCGGTGTCAAAGCCGGGGAAGGTGGCATCTCCGCCGTGGAGGCGGTCGGCAACGATTTCCGCCATCGTGTTGGCGGGGGCCACCAGGCCAAGGCACATGCCGCCATAGTTGGCCACTTCGCCGATGGCCCAGATGCCGTCCACCTCGGTGGCGCAGTAGTCGTTGATGACCACACCGCCGCGCTGGCCCAGGCTGAACACCTGCTCCTCGCCGTCGGCGGCGCGGAACAGTTCATCGCGGGGCCGCACGCCAATGGCGACAATCACGATGTCCGCATCGATGACCCGGCCGTCGGCCATCAGGACGCCGGTGACCTGGCCGTCGTCATCGGACAATACTTCCGACGGGAAGACGCCGCCGTGGACCTCAAAGCCCTTGGACTTGATGAGCCGGCCCATGGCCTGGCCCGCGCCCTCGTCCAGCTGCGTGGCCATCAGCCACTGGGAACCGTCAATAACAATGGGGTTGGCGCCAAGCTGCTCTGTGCCGGCGGCGGACTCGAGCCCGAGGAGGCCACCACCGATGGTCACCGCGTTGACCTTGCGGCCCAGCTTCTCCCTGAGGCCGGTGATTGCCTCGTTGATGGCCCACACGTCCTCGAGGGTGCGGTAGACGTGGGTGTGCTCGGCACCGGGGATGGGCAGGCGCGCCGCGTTTGAGCCGGTGGCCACCACCAGCTCGTCGTATTCGACAACGTTGCCGGCAGCGGTTTCCACCGTCTTGGCTTCGGCGTTGATCTTGACTACCCGCTCACCGGTCTTCAGCTCCAGGGAAGGGTGGTCCCACATTGAGGCGGTGCCCAAGGTGAGGTCCACGTCCTTTTCGGTGAGGGCCTTGGACAGCGCCACCCGGTCGTAGGGGAGGTGGGCTTCTTCGGTGAGGACCGTGACATGCCAGCCATCGAGGCCGCGGGCATGCATGGCGTCCGCAAAACGGTGGGCCGCTGGGCCGCCGCCGGCGACGACGATGCGGCGCGGAGTCTCTGTGCTTGAAGTCTGTTCGGTCACTGTGGGCCTTTCGCATGGGCCGCAGTGTTTCCTGCAGCCTTCTGGTGACGAGTGTCCATTCAGACTAGGGAGACGCAGTTTCGCTTCAGTTTCCCAATTGTTTCGTCAACTTAACTTCTGCATCACGAACGCATTTCCGGCCGCGTGAGGTGTCTTTTACGCACTGGACACATTCACTGCACCCCTCTGAAACACCCGCGGCCTAGCGTGGAACACGGCCGCAGAGGCAGCCAAAGGCAAGGAAAAACGCACAGGAAGAGGAGCCGACATGACGGCAACACTGGAACTTGGGGCACTCGCAGCAGCCACCGGCGAGGCCGCACCGGGCATCACCGCCGGTTGGCACCGCGTCTGCCTGGTGGACGACCTGGAGCCCGCCTGGGGTGAAGCCGCCCTCGTGGCCGGACGCCAGATTGCCCTTTTCCGCACCGGGCCGGCCGAGGTTTTCGCGGTGGCCCATGAGGACCCGGCCACCGGAGCACACGTGATGGCCCGGGGAATCCTGGGGTCACGCGGGGCGCGTCCCACCATCGCTTCGCCGCTGCACAAAGAGGTTTACGACCTGGAAACCGGCGAATGCTTCAGCACCCCGGGCCTGAGCATCGCAGCGTTCAGCACCCGCGTGGTGGACGGCTTCGTCGAAGTCGAGCTGTAGAAACACTGCCGGAAACTACATTCAGGAAAAAGGGCGCCCGGCAGGGCGCCCTTTTCGCGGTTCGGGGATCCTGCTACAGACCCAGCGCCTCGCTGACGTCCCGGAGTACTTCATCCAGTTTGGCGCGGACGGCCTGCCGGGCCTCCGGCAGTTCCGCCGCGGACCCAACGTGGTGGATCACCTCGAGGTAGCACTTGAGCTTGGGCTCGGTGCCGCTGGGCCTGATGATCACGCGGGTGAGGTCTCGGGTGAGGTAGAGGAGGCCGTCCGTGGCCGGAAGCTGCCCGCTGCCTTCGGCCAGGTCCGTGAAGACCTCGACGGCGGATGACCCGAACGATTCCGGCGGGCTGACCCGGAGCCGGTTCATCATCGCGTCCAGCAGGCCCAGGTCCGCCACCCTGATGCTGAGCTGGTCGCTGGCGTGCAGGCCATGCTGGAGGTAAAGCTCGTCCAGGGTGTCAAAGACGGTCTTCCCGTCTGCCTTCGCGGCGGCAGCGAGTTCGGCGATCAGCACTGCTGCCGAAATCCCGTCCTTGTCCTTCACCAGGTCCGGGGCAACGCAGTAGCCCAGCGCCTCCTCGTAGCCGTACAGCAGCCCCGGCACGCGGGAAATCCATTTGAACCCGGTCAGCGTTTCCTCGTGCGCGTAACCGGCGGCCGCCGCGATCCGGGCCAGAAGCCGCGAGGACACGATCGAGTTCGCGAACACGCCCTCGCTGCCGGCGGCACTTCCGCTGCCTGCACTTTCGCCGGCCGCGGCCAGCCGCGCCGCCACATGCGCGCCCAGCAGCGCGCCCACTTCGTCCCCGCGGAGCATGCGCCAGGCGCCGGTGTCCGGGTCCTTGGCGGCAACTGCTGCCCGGTCGGCGTCGGGATCATTGGCGATAACAATGTCCGCGTCCAGCCGCCCGGCCGTCTCCAGAGCCAGGTCCAGCGCCCCTGGCTCTTCCGGGTTCGGGAAACTGACGGTGGGAAAGTCCGGGTCCGGCTGGGCCTGTTCGGCCACCAGAGTGACGTCATTGAAACCGGCGGCGTTCAGCACGGCCAGCGCAGTCTCCCCGCCGACGCCATGCATCGGGGTGAGGACGATGCGCAGGTCCCGGGCCGGGAAATATTCGGGCAGGGCCAGCGCGGCCGCAGCCTGCTGGTAACCGGCGGCCACGGACCCGTCCAGGACTGTCCAGCCCTCGGGGGCAAGGGCAATCGTGTCGAGCGGGCCAACGGCGTTGATCCTCGCCGCGATTTCACTGTCGTAAGGCGCCACGATCTGGGCACCGTTACCGCTGTCCGCCACGGCATGGCGGCCCAGGTAGACCTTGTAGCCGTTGTCCTGCGGAGGGTTGTGGCTGGCGGTGACCATCACGCCGCCGTCGCATTGCAGCGCCCGGACGGCGTATGCCAGCAGGGGAGTGGGCAGCGCGGCCGGCATCAGGAACGTCTCGATGCCGGCGGCCGTAAAGATAGCCGCGGTTTCCGCCGCGAAGATGTCCGAGTTGTACCGGGCGTCATAGCCGACGACGGCGCGCGGCCGGGTCCCCGGGGATGCCTCGCCTGCCGCGCGGACCAGGAAGTCCGCCAGTCCGGCAGCAGCGCGCCTCACCACCACGCGGTTCATCCGGTTCGGCCCGGGCCCCAGGGCAGCGCGGAGTCCCGCCGTGCCGAACTGCAGCGTTCCACGGAAGCTGTCCTCGAGTTCCTGGCGGGCTGCCGGGGAACCGTCTTCCACCAGCCGGACCAGCTCAAGGAGGGACGCCGATGTCTCAGGATCGGGGTCTTGGGCAGCCCATTCACGGGCCTCGGTGAGCAGGCGGAAATCGGCATCGGAAGACGTCATGGGCACAAACCTATCGTCATTGCTCCCTTACTTCCCGCAACGCGGGGTCAGATGCGGCCCAAAGAACGCGACGGATGGGGCCTGAAGTGACCCCGCATTGCCTTAGAGCCGGGCGATGATTTCTGCAAGCAGTTTGGAGATCCGCGGCCCTGCTGCCTGCCCTGACTCAATGACTTCCTGATGGCTGAGCGGCTGCGGGCTGATGCCTGCGGCAAGGTTGGTGACCAGGGAGATGCCAAACACCTCCATGCCTCCGTGCCGCCCCGCAATGGCCTCAAGGGCAGTGGACATTCCCACCAGGTCGGCGCCGATGCGTTTGGCGTACTGCACCTCGGCCGGGGTTTCGTAGTGCGGGCCGGGGAACTGGGCGTAGACACCTTCGTCCAGGGTTGCGTCCACGTCGCGGGCGATTTTGCGGATCCGGGCGGAGTAGAGATCTGTCAGGTCAACGAAGGTGGCGCCCTCCAGCGGCGAGGCCGCGGTGAGGTTTATGTGATCGCTGATCAGCACCGGAGTGCCCGGCGCCCAATTTTCGTTCAGGCCGCCGCAGCCGTTGGTAAGGACCAGTGTGTTGCAGCCGGCCGCCGCCGCGGCCCGGATTCCGTGGACTACGGCGCGGACGCCCTTGCCTTCGTAATAGTGGGTGCGGGCGCCCAGCACCAGGGCCCGTTTGCCCTCTTTGGTCAGCACAGAGCGGATGGTGCCCACATGCCCTTCCACTGCCGGAGCGTGGAAACCGGGGACTTCCTCGGCGGACAGGGTGGCTGTGGTCTCGCCGATGAGGCTGGCGGCGTCTGCCCAGCCGGAGCCGAGCACCAGGGCCACGTCGTGGCGGTCCACGCCGGTTTCCTCGGCAATGTAGTCGGCGGCGGCGCGGGCGGCAGCGAAGGGATCCGTGTTCAGGAAGTCTGTTGTACTCACTGGTACAAGTTATCCTGCCGCTCCTGCAGGGCCCAGCCTTTGGCGGTTTTCCCCAGAGAACGGTTTCTTTGGCGGTCCGGCAGGGGATGCAGGAGAATGATTGTTTGTGACTACGCATCCAGATTTCAGTTCACCCCGGATCGCAATCCTGGGAGGTGGTCCGGGCGGATACGAGGCCGCCATGGTGGCCGCCTCGCTTGGAGCGCAGGTCACCATCATCGAGCGTGCCGGGCTCGGCGGATCCGCCGTGCTGACCGACGTCGTCCCGTCCAAGACCCTGATCGCCACTGCGGACCTGATGACCCGCGTCGCCGAGGCGGGGGAGCTGGGAGTTAAGTTCGACGTCGACGGCGGAGACTTTGTGCCGGTGATGCGCGCGGACCTCAAGCACATCAACGACCGCCTCCTGAACCTCGCGCGCAGCCAGTCCAAGGACATCTCAGACGGTTTGGCGCAGCAGGGCGTGCGCATTCTGGCCGGATCCGGGCGGCTCCTGGATGACCACACCATCGAGGTCCTCACGGCGGAGGGCACCGAGACCGTGGAGGCGGACACCATCCTGCTGGCGCTCGGCGCCCATCCCCGCGAGCTGCCCACGGCCCGCCCTGACGGTGAGCGGATCCTGAACTGGACCCAGATCTACAACCTGGACGAACTTCCCGAAGACCTGATCGTGGTGGGCTCCGGCGTGACCGGGGCCGAGTTCGCGTCCGCCTACAACGGCCTCGGCTCGAAGGTCACCTTGATTTCCAGCCGTGACCGGGTGCTGCCGGGTTCTGACGTTGACGCGGCCGTGGTTCTCGAGGAAGTGTTTGAACGCCGCGGCGTGCGGGTCCTGTCGCGGTCCCGCGCGGAGCAGGTGGAGCGCACGGACGACGGCGTGGTGGTCACCTTGAGCGACGGGTCCAAAGTGACCGGCAGCCACTGCCTGCTCTGCCTGGGCTCCATCCCGAACACCGCCGGCATCGGGCTGGAAGAAGCGGGCGTTGCGGTCAGCGAAAGTGGCCACATCAAAGTGGACGGCGTCTCCCGCACCACCGCCCCCAATATTTACGCCGCCGGTGACTGCACCGGAGTCCTGCCGCTGGCCTCCGTCGCGGCGATGCAGGGCCGGATTGCCGTTGCCCACTTCATGGGTGACGCCGTTACCCCGCTCAAGCTGCACCAGGTGGCATCCAACATTTTCACCTCACCCGAAATTGCCAATGTGGGCGTGTCCGAGGCCGATATCGACTCCGGCAAGTACCAGGGCGACGTGGTGAAGCTCTCGCTCCGCAGCAATGCGCGGGCGAAGATGCGCAACACCAAGGACGGTTTTGTAAAGATTTTCGCCCGGAAGGGCTCGGGAACGGTCATCGGCGGCGTGGTGGTGGGACCCAACGCCTCCGAGCTGATCTTCCCCATCTCCATCGCCGTCAAGCAGAAGCTGCACGTGGATGACGTCGCCAGCACCTTTACGGTGTACCCGTCACTCACGGGCTCGATCTCAGAGGCTGCGCGCCGCCTGCACGTGCATATGTAGGACCTGCGCTTGCAGGGAAGCGGCGCCGCCGGGAGTCTGGACCCCCGGTGCGCCCTGCATAGACGCCTCTGAGGACCGGCCGGGAATTTCATCAGGATTTTCCCGGCCGTCCCTGCATCAGCCATCGACTCAAGGAGGAGTGGCAGCCATGGCAACAGACCTTGTTCGACCGCGCCGCGGCAAAATCATCGGCGGCGTCTGCGCGGCCCTGGCGGCCCGGTTCGGGCTTCCGAAGGTCCTGGTCCGGCTGGGCTTCGTCATTTTCGGATTGGTGGGGATCGGCGAGCTGGTCTACATCGCTCTCCGGATCCTGATCCCCAAGGCACCGGTGTAAACAGCCCGGGTTTCGACAGGCTCAACCACCGAGGGCTTGCCCCTGGGGCCACGGCCGCCGGGTTTCGACAGGCTCAACCACCGGGCCTACTTAGGCGGCGGAGACCGCCTGGGGCCACGGCCGCCGGGTTCCCTGACCGAGCTTGCGAGGTTAGGGGGCGACTGGGGAGAAGTGTTTTTCGATGAGCCCCTTGATGTCCTCGTGGCAGCCGCCGCAGCCGGTACCCGCCCGGGTGGCTTTGGAAACCTCCGCCACAGTGGAGCAGCCTTCTTCCACGGCCCCCTGGATGGTTGCCCCACTGACTCCAGCGCATCGGCACACGGTGCCCTGCGGATCGGCCGCCGCACCGGGCAGCTGGTCCGGCCCGTCAAGGCGCAGCAGCAGCGACCTGTCCGCGGGCAGCTCGGCACCTCGCTCGAAAAGCCCCACCAGTTCGGCCGCCGTGCGCGGCATGCCCACGGCCACCAGCCCCTCCAGGACGCCGCCCCGGGTGGTCATTTTGACGTAGCGGCCATGCTCCGGGTCCGCCCACTGCGCAATCTGCAGCCGGGCGCGGCCGTTGCCGGCGCCGGCCGTGAGGACCTCCTCGTCCCACGGCTCGGCGGCGTTGTCCCCGGCCACAGCCATGTTCATGCCCCGGGCCTTGAGGACAACAACGCCTGCCTGCTCGGCGGGCAGTTCCGGAAGCAGCCCGGCTTCTTCGGCAGCCCCTGATGCCAGGAGGGTCAGGTATTCGGCCAGCCATTCGGCCTGCCGCCAGCCCGGCCCCACCAGGCCGGACGGGCCCTTGGCATTCCGGCAGCGGGCGCAGTCCGGTTCAGGGCAACGCACCTCCGCGCAGTCGCCGATGGCAAAGATGTGCGGTTCGTGGTGCGCCCGCAGCCGGTGGTCCACCAGGATCCCGCTGGCGGTGGAAAGCCCGCAGCCCTCGGCCAGTTCGGTGCGGGGGCGGACACCGCACGAAATGACCAGGAGGTCGCCGTCGATCGCCGACCCGTCGTCAAGCAGCAAAGCCGAGAACCCGCCGCCGGCCGCGTTGTGCTCCACGCCGGTGGAGCGCGCGTTGCCGGCCATCCGGACTCCGCAGCGGCGCAGGCTGGCGGCAAGGACGGCGCCGCCGCCGCGGTCGATGTTGCGGCCCAGCGGGTGCGGTCCGTTGTGGACCACGGTGACGGTGGCGCCTTCTTCAGCCGCGGCCAGCGCTGTCTCCAGGCCCAGGACGCCCCCGCCCAGGACCACCACGCGCTTGCCGCCGTCCACCGCCTGCCGCAGCACTTCAGCGTCGCGCAGGTCGCGAAGGGCTGTCACGCCGGCCGGCAGGACCGGCGAGGTGGGATCCGGGTTGATGCCGGTCAGATTGGGGATCACCGGGCGGGATCCGGTGGCGAAGACCAGCCGGTCGTAGTGCGCCACCGAGCCGTCGGTCAGCAGGACCTGCTGCCGGGCGCGGTCCACGCGGCGGACGCGGATGCCCAGCCGGACATCCACGCCGTCGGTGGCCAGGGCATCGGCGTCGGAAAGCGCCAACGCTTCAGCAGTGGTCCGGCCCACGCCCAGATCGGCCACCAGCACCCGGTTGTAGGCTGCTTCCGCTTCGGCGCCCACCACCGTGAGATGCACGTGCCCATCACGGACGGCGGGCAGGAGCTCATCAACCAGCCGGGCGGCCACCGGGCCGAATCCCACAATGACAATCTGCTCGCTCATGAGGCCTCCGTCGTTTGCAGCACGTTGGTTGACAGGGGGGTGGCGGCAGGCCGCACCCACACCTTGTTGAACTTGAACTCGGGCATTCCGGACGTGGGATCCGTCGCAGCCTCCGTGAGGCGGTTGGCGCTCTCGAGTTCAGGAAAATGGAAGGGCAGGAACACGGTGTCCGTGCGGATCGCCGTGCTCAGCTCGGCCCGGCACAGCACCTCGCCGCGCTCATTCGCCACAGAGACGAGTGCACCTTCGGTAATGCCCATCGATGCCGCGGCCGCCGGGTGGACCTGCAGCTTCGCCTCCGGCCGGGTTTCCAGCAGCTCTGCCACCCGGCGGGTCTGGGCTCCGGACTGATAGTGCTCCAGGAGGCGGCCGGTGATGAGGGTCATGGTCGTCGCAGCCGGATCAGGGTTAGCAGCAGGCGTACGACGGCGGCGGGGCGCCACCGGGACCATCACGGCTTTGCCGTCGGCGTGGGCGAAGGAGTCCCGGAACAGCCGGGGAGTTCCGGTGCTGCCCTGCGGGTACGGCCAGTAGGCGGCCTCGCCGCGGTCCAGCATGGCGTAGTCGATGCCGGAGTAGTCGGCCAGTCCGCCGGCGGATGCCAACCGGAGTTCCTCGAACACCGTTTCCGGGTCCTCGCTGTAGGTGGACGGCGCATCGAGGGCCTCGGCCAGCCGTGCCATGATCCACAGTTCACTGCGCGCGCCAGCGGGCGGAGTCAGGGCCCGGCGGCGGCGCAGGACCCGGCCTTCAAGGTTGGTCAGTGTGCCCTCTTCCTCGGCCCACTGAAGCACGGGAAGGATGAGGTCTGCCTCTGCCGCGGTTTCGGACATAAAGAAGTCGCAGACCACCAGGAAATCCAGGCTGCGCAGTCCTTGAATCACCGCGTTGGCGTCGGGGGAGGCCACGGCAATGTTGGAGGCGTGGACGAAAAGGCAACGGACGCCGTCGGGCTGTCCCAACGACTTGAGCAGCTGGACGGCCGGCAGCCCCGGCCCGGGGATCAGCTGCTCCGGGACACCCCACACCCTGGCCACGTGCTCACGGGCGGCAGGGTCGGTGATTTTGCGGTAGCCCGGGAGCTGATCGGCTTTCTGGCCGTGCTCGCGGCCACCCTGGCCGTTGCCCTGGCCGGTGAGGGTGCCGTAGCCGCTGCGGGCCGAACCGGGCAGGCCCAGCAGGAGGCTGAGGTTGATGGCAGCGGTGGCGGTATCGGTGCCGTCCACATGCTGTTCCACGCCGCGGCCGGTGAGGATGTAGCTGCCGCCGGCCCGTGCGCCGGAGGCGAGCCGGCGTGCGGTCTCGCGGATGAGCTCGGCAGGCACGCCGGTGATCGACTGGACGCGTTCGGGCCAGAAGGAGTTCACGCTGCGGGCCACGGCGCTGTAGCCCGAGGTGCGTTCCTCGATGTAGGCGGTGTCCACCAGGTCCTCGTGGATGACCACGTGCGAAATTCCGAGCAGCAGGGCGAGGTCGGTGCCGGGCAGGGGCTGGAGGTGCAGGCCGCCGCCGTCGGCCGTAAAAGCCGCCGTGGCGGAACGGCGCGGATCCACCACAATCAGGCCGCCGGCGTCGCGCGTGCCTTTCAGGTGCTGGACGAAGGGAGGCATGGTTTCGGCAACATTGGAGCCCAGCATCAGGATGGTGCTGGCGGTGTCCAGGGCTTCGAGCGGGAACGGCAGGCCGCGGTCCACCCCGAAGGCGCGCATTCCGGCCGCCGCGGCGGAGGACATGCAGAAGCGTCCGTTGTAGTCGATGCGGGAGGTTCCCAGGGCGAGCCGGGCAAACTTGCCCAGCATGTAGGCCTTTTCGTTGGTGAGGCCGCCGCCGCCGAAAACGCCCACGGCGTCGCGTCCGTAGCGGGCCTGCGCGTCTTTCACTGCGCCGGCCGCGAGGTCCAGGGCCTGGTCCCAGCCGATGGGGCGGTGGACGCCGTCGGGGCCCTTCAGCAGGGGCTCGGTGATCCGGCCCGGGTGGTTCAACAGGGTGGCCGAAGTCCAGCCCTTGCGGCACAGGCCGCCGCGGTTGGTGGGGAAGTCGCGTCCGCTGACCTCAAGGGGTGCCGTGAGGGAAGGCCGTTCCCCGGCGGCCGGTGCGGACACGGGGACTGACCCCGGCTGGACGGCCGGGTTCGTTTCCGCTGGAGACGTGAGCGTCATGGCGCACTGCAAAGCGCAGTAAGGGCAGTGCGTGTCGGCGCTTTTGGTCATGTTAGACGTGTCCCATCGCATTTCGGTTGGCGTTGCGGATATAGCAGAACCAGCAGACGGCCAGCATCAGGACGTACGCTCCGACGAAGCCGTAGAAGGCCGGGGTGTAGGAGCCGCTGGCGGTGTTGGAGGCGTTCAGTACCTGCGGGATCACGAACCCGCCGTAGGCGCCGATGGCGGAGATCAGGCCGAGGGCCGAGGACGCGAGGCGCTGGGTGGCCACCGAGCTTGCCCCCTTGCGGGCGGCACGGCTGGAGGTGGCGAAGATGACCGGGATCATCCGGTAGGTGGCGCCGTTTCCGAAGCCGCTCGCGGTGAAGAGCATCAGGAAGAGGACCAGGAACAGCCAGAAGTTCTTCAGCGGCAGGGTCCAGATCATGGTGAGGGTGATGACTGCCATGGAAGCGAACGCGGTCACCGTCATCCGGGCGCCGCCCATGCGGTCCGCCATCCGTCCGCCGTACGGCCGGGCCAGCGAGCCCACCAGCGGGCCGAGGAAGGCCAGTGACAGGGCCACGGTACCCACTCCGATGGAGGAGAAAGCGGGGAAGTAGTCCTTGATCAGCTTCGGGAACACACCGGCGAAGCCGATGAACGAACCGAAGGTGCCGATGTACAGCAGCGCCATGACCCACAGGTGCGGTTCCTTGAGCGCTGCCACGGATCCGGCGATGTCACCCTTGGCGCTGGTGAGGTTGTCCATGTACTTGAAGGCGCCAAAGGCTGCCACCAGGATCAACGGCACCCACATCCAGCCGGCCAGCGGCAGGTTGACAGTGCCCGCGGCGAGCAGGGTGATGGCAATCGGCACGGCGAGCTGCGCGACGGCGGCCCCCATGTTTCCGCCGGCGGCGTTAAGGCCCAGGGCCCAGCCCTTTTCACGGGCGGGGTAGAAGAAGGTGATGTTGGCCATGGAGCTGGCGAAGTTGCCTCCGCCGAAGCCGGCGAGGGCTGCCACCAGGAGCATCACGCCGAACGGCGTTTCCGGGTTGGAGACACACAGCGCCAAGCCGGTGGTGGGGATCAGGAGCAGCAGCGCGGACACGATGGTCCAGTTCCGGCCGCCGAAGCGGGGGACCATAAAGGTGTAGGGGATGCGCAGGGTGGCACCCACCAGGCTGGGTATGGAGATCAGCCAGAAGATTTCCGAGGTGGAGAGCGTAAAGCCTGCGGCGGGCAGTTGGACCACCACGATGGACCAGAGCTGCCACACAACGAAACCGAGGAATTCGGCGAAGATTGACCAATTGAGGTTGCGGCGGGCGATGGTGCGGCCGCCGGATTCCCACTGTTCCTTATTCTCTGCATCCCAGTTGGCGATCCAGCGGCCGGGGCGGAAATCAAGGGCGGGGGCAACGGTAGTGCGGGTAGAGCCGGGCTGTGCGCTGGCGGATGCGTCTTTCGACCTTGCGGTCTCGTCAAGATCAAGGGAATTGCCGGGGCCGGCATCAGCGGTGCGGTCAACAGTCACGGGGTACCTCCTTCGGGGGGATGTTGTTCCTCCAAGGTAGGTAAGGCGCGTTTCACACACCGACGCCGTGTGTTAACGGGCTGTGACATTTGCCTATCGGAGCCTTTGGGGGACCGTTAGGCTTGGTGGAGCGCGCAAAAATGAGACACACAGCACAGGTCCGAATAGTGGACCTTTCGTCCATTGACTGGACGACCGGAACTAATATTGAACTCTAACTATTTCGAGCCGGAGGCAATGCCAGCGTCCGGCCGGTTCAAGCGAAAGCGTTTACCCTATGTCATCCACCGATACGTCCACGGTGCCCGGTTCGCAGCCGGTGAACTCACGCGGCCGAGTCATCGTTGCCAGCCTGATCGGCACCACGGTCGAGTTTTACGACTTTTACGTCTACGCCACGGCTGCGGTACTGGTGTTCCCGCAGCTGTTCTTCCCCAGCCAGAATGAAACAACCCAGCTGCTGAGCTCCTTCGCAGTCTTCGGTGTGGCCTTCGTGGCCCGCCCGCTGGGATCCATCATCTTCGGCCACTTCGGCGACAAGTTCGGCCGCAAGGGCACCCTGGTGGCCTCGCTGCTGACCATGGGCATCGCCACCTTCCTGATCGGCTGCCTGCCCACGGCGCTGGTGCCCGGCTGGGAATTCCTGGCTCCGGCCCTGCTCGTGGTGATGCGCTTCGCCCAGGGCCTCGCCCTCGGTGGCGAATGGAGCGGCGCCGCGCTGCTGGCCACCGAAAACGCACCGGCCAACAAGCGCGCAATCTACGGCACCTTCCCGCAACTGGGCGCACCCATCGGCTTCATCATCGCCAACGTCATCTTCCTGGTCTTCAACTACGCCCTGAGCCCGGCTGACTTCCAGGCCTGGGGCTGGCGTGTGCCGTTCCTGCTCAGCGCAGTCATGGTGATCATCGGCCTCTACGTCCGCCTCAAGCTGATCGAGACCCCTGCCTTCACCAAGGTCCTCGAGTCCAACGAGGTGGCCAAGCTGCCCCTGGGCCGGGTGTTCAAGACCAGCTGGCGCCAGCTGATCCTGGGCACGTTCATCATGCTGGCCACGTACGTGCTCTTCTACCTGATGACCACGTTCACCCTGACGTTCGGCACCCGTCCCTCAAGCCTCGAGGCCGCCAGGGCCGCGGCGGAAAAGGCCGGCAAGCCGATGTCCGACGCGGCAGCTGCTGCATTCGTCCCCGGCCTGGGCTACACCCGCAACGACTTCCTCTGGATGCTGATTGCCGGCGTCGTCTTCTTCGGCATCTTCACACTGGTGTCCGGACCACTGGCCGAGAAGTACGGCCGCCGGAAGATGCTCATCGCCGTCACCGCCGGCATCTTCGTTTTCGGCCTGCTGTTCGTCCCGCTGTTCAGCGGCGGGTTCATCGGCACCATGGCCCTGCTCATCATCGGCTTCTCCCTCATGGGCCTTACCTTCGGTCCGATGGGCGCCCTGCTGCCTGAGCTGTTCCCCACGAACGTCCGCTACACCGGCTCTGCCGTGAGCTACAACTTCTCCAGCATCCTCGGTGCCGCGGTGGCGCCGTTCATCGCCGTGGCGCTGTGGGAACTCGCAGACGGCAGCCCGGTGCTGGTGGGTGTGTACCTGACCGCCATGGCCGTGCTGACACTTATCGCGCTGTTCGTCAGCAAGGAAACCCGCGACCTGGACTACGAGAACAACGTGGCCTAAGTCCGCGGGCCGTTCCTTCCAGCCCGGTTGGTAACAGAGGTGCCCGGCACAATTCCCGTCACTGCGGGGATTGTGCCGGGCACTTTTCTGCCTCTGGGCGAGTAACCGGGCGGGAACGCACGACGGCGGGCGGCCGCGGCTAGTGTGCGTAGCGGGCCACGAAGTTCTTGAGGATGTTCATGGGTTCGGTGACCGTGAACTGCCGTGCGCTTTCCATCAGGTCTTCGGCGGATTCCGGCGGGAAGTAGCCCGCGTGCCGGTAGATGTCGATGCGGGTGCAAAGGCCTTCGGCATCTAGCTCGGGGTGGAACTGGGTGGCGTACAGGTTCTGCCGGATGCGGAACATCTGCACGGGGCAGGCCGCCGATCCCGCCAGGAGCACGGCGTGCCGGGGCAGGACGGTGCAGGCTTCCTTGTGGCCGGTGAAGGCTGTGAACCGGCGCGGCATCCCGCTGAGTACGGGATCCTCCAGTCCGGCGTCCGTGAGTTCGATCTCCGCCGCGCCGAGCGGCTCGCCATAGGTCCGGTCGATCACCGCCCCCTGGTGCGTGCCCAGCGTCCCCACCCCATAGCAGGCGCCCAGGAACGGGAAGTCCCGCGCCACCAGCTCGTCCAGGAGCCCGGCCAGTTCACCTTCCACGCGCCCCTGCGTGGGCGTCTTGTGCTCCGGCGGGTCGCTCGAAGTGAACGGACTGCCGCCTACGATCACCCCCGAATAGGCGGACAGATCCAACTCGGGCAGGGGAGCAGCTTCCAGCCTGATGCGCCGCAGCTCCGAGGGCTCCAGGCCGCCGTACCGCAGATAGGCGGCATACTCGTCCTCGGCGGCGGCGTCCTCGGCGCGTGATGCCAGGAGCAGGAAAGGCAACATGTGCTAAGTGTGCCTTCTTCGCTCCGGCCTGTCAGCCTCCCGGCCAAGCCGAGGAGACCAGACTCCCGGCACAACCTCACGGCCCGGTGCTGCGGCCTGTCAGCTGGCGGCGGGCTGGCTCAGCGACCGGCGGGACTGGGGACGGGCAGCCGGGTCGGCGTGCCGGTGCACCAGTTTCCAGTACCCTTCCTCGCGCCGGAAGACGCTGGTGACCCGGAGTGCGAATTCCTCGGCGACGGCGGCGCCGTCCAGGCGGGCGCGGAAATGTTCCGTTTCCACCAGGAAGGCGGTGTCACGGGCGGTGTAGGAAGTGACAGTGTCAAACCCCAGCATCTCGCCGTCCCGGAACTGCCTTGCGGCCTGGTCCAGCCGGGCTTCCACCTGCGCCCACCCGCGGGCGATGCCGCCGAACGGGTTGGCGAGGGTCACGTCGTCGAGCCGCGAATACAGCTCCTTGACGGGCTCCGGGTTTCCCTGGGTGATTTCCGGGACGGCGAGGTGGTAGCGGTCCACTTCTTCTTCAAAACTGGGTGCGAGCACGAGGGGCCTCCGGCGCTAGTCTTCGATGGTGGCGATGACGGCGCCTGCTGACACCGTTTCGCCGGCGGCTGCGGTGAGCCCGGTGACGGTTCCGGAGCGGTGCGCGGTCAGCGGCTGTTCCATCTTCATTGCTTCCAGGACCACCACCAGGTCACCCTCGGCCACCACGTCACCGTTGGCAACGGCAACCTTGACGATGGTGCCCTGCATGGGAGAGGTCAGGGCATTGCCCGTGGCCGCAGCAGTGCCGCCGGAACGGGAGCGCTTCTTCGACTTGCCCGGCTTGGCCGTGGCGCCGGCAGCGCCAACAGCCACGGAACCGAGCGATGCCGGCAGGACCACTTCAAGCCGCTTGCCGCCCACCTCAACCACCACGCGCTGCCGGTCTTCGGCCGGGGCCTCAGTGCCTGCGCCGTCGGGGGTCCAAGCTGGGAGGTTGTTGACGAACTCGGTCTCGATCCAGCGGGTGTGGACCCGGAACGGGCCTTCGGCCGGTGCGAAGGCGGGGTCGGAAACCACTGCGAGGTCGAACGGGATCACCGTGGGAATGCCTTCGATCACCATTTCCTCGAGGGCGCGGCGGGCTCGCTGCAGCGCCTGCGGGCGGCTGGCGCCTGTGACGATGAGCTTGGAGAGCATGGAATCGAAGTTGCCGCTGATGACATCGCCCTGCTCCACGCCGGAGTCGATGCGGACGCCGGGGCCGGTGGGGTTTTTCAGGACCCGGAGGGTGCCGGGGGCTGGCAGGAAGTTCCGGCCCGGGTCTTCGCCGGTGATCCGGAATTCGAAGGAGTGCCCGCGTACTTCCGGGTCGCCGTAGCCGAGCTCCTCGCCGCGGGCCAGCCGGAACTGTTCGCGCACCAGGTCGATGCCGGTGACTTCCTCGGAAACGCAGTGCTCCACTTGGAGGCGGGTATTGACCTCAAGGAAGGAGATGGTGCCGTCCTGCCCCACGAGGAATTCGCAGGTGCCGGCGCCAAGGTAGCCGGCCTCTTTCAGGATGGCCTTCGAGGATTCGTAGAGGCGGCGGTTCTGGTCTGCCGTGAGGAAGGGGGCCGGGGCTTCTTCCACCAGTTTCTGGTTGCGGCGCTGCAGGGAGCAGTCGCGGGTGGAGACCACCACAACGTTCCCGTACGCGTCCGCCAGGCACTGGGTCTCCACGTGGCGGGGCGCGTCCAGGAACCGTTCAATGAAGCATTCGCCGCGGCCAAAGGCTGCGGTGGCTTCGCGGACGGCGGACTCGTACAGTTCGGGAATTTCGTCCCGGGTGCGGGCAACCTTGATGCCGCGGCCGCCGCCGCCAAACGCTGCCTTGATGGCAACGGGCAGCCCGTGCCGGTCCACGAAGTCCAGGATTTCCTCGGCTGATTCCACGGGATCGGCCGTGCCGGGAACGAGGGGCGCGCCGACTTTTTCGGCGATATGCCGGGCCTGGACCTTGTCTCCAAGGGCCGAGATGGCTTCGGGCGAGGGGCCGATCCAGGTAATGCCGGCCTCAATCACACGGGCCGCGAACTGCGCGTTCTCGGCCAGGAAGCCATAACCGGGGTGGATGGCGTCGGCCCCGGACTGGCGGGCGGCGTCGATGATCTTGTCCATTACCAGGTAGGACTCCGCGGCGGTGTTCCCGCCCAGCGCGTAGGCTTCGTCAGCAAGGCGGACATGCAGGGCATCCCGGTCCGCGTCGGCATAGACAGCAACCGAGGCGATGCCTTCATCACGGGCGGCGCGGATGATGCGCACCGCGATTTCGCCGCGGTTTGCGATCAGCACCTTTGTGAGGGTCGACTGCGTGGGATGTGCGGACTGCTCCAAATTTGCTGACAAGGCGTCTCCTTCTTTCCTTCAGGGAGCCTAGCGCGGTTTTGAGGGTTCCGCCGATATTACTTGCGGATTCCGCGTGTAAAGCGCCAAGCCTTTGTAGGGAAGCTACAAGAGTCGCCGAAATGGCTTCCTTTAGGACTCCGGCCAGAGTTCCGTGATCCGGACCTGCGCACTGGCCAGCAGGGCGCGGAGCGTGGAGACGGAAAGTCCGACGACGGTGTGCGGGTCGCCGTCGACCTTCCGGATGAAGGCCCCGCCCAGGCCGTCGATAGTGAAGGAGCCCGCGCAGTGCAGCGGTTCGCCCGTGGCGATGTAGGCGTCGATCTCCATCGCGTCCATCTCCAGGAAGGAAACCTCTGCCGAGGCCACTGTCCCCAGGGTGGCGCCGGTACCCGGTGACGCCCCGCCGTCGTCGGGCTCTGTGTCCCGGCAGTCCACCAGCCAGTGCCCGGTATGCAGCACGCCGGTGTTGCCGCTCATGCGCAGCATGCGTTCCCGCGCGACGGCGGCGGTGTACGGCTTGCCGTGCGCCTCGCCGTCGAACTCAAAGACGGAGTCGCACCCAAGCACCAGCGCCCCGTCCGCCTCGGGAAGGGCTGCGACGGCCTCGGCCTTGGCACGCGCCAGCAGCAGGGCCGTGTCATGCGGATCGGTGACGCCGTACCGGGCCTGGACGGCGTCCTCGTCAACGTCCGATACCAGCACCGTATGCCGGATGCCGGCCTCGGTGAGGAGCTTGGTGCGGGCGGGGGACTGGGAGGCAAGAATCAGGCGGACCACGGATCCAGCCTAGTGGACCAGTTCTTCGGACGCCTTGGTGGCGGCGGGCCGGCTCAGCTGGGCGCCTTCCACATCCACGTCCGGGAGGATCCGGTCCAGCCAGCGCGGCAGCCACCAGGACTTCTCGCCCAGCAGGTACATCACGGCAGGGACGATGGTCATGCGGACCACGAACGCATCAAGCAGCACACCGAATGCCATTGCGAAGCCCAGCGGCCGCACCATGGTGAGGTGGCTGAAGATGAAGCCGGCGAAGACGCTGACCATAATGATCGCTGCGGCTGTCACCACGGCGGCCGCGTGGCGGAAGCCCACCCGGACGGCCTGCTTCGCGGTGGAGCCGTGCATGTAGGCTTCGCGCATTCCGGAGGCGATGAACACCTGGTAGTCCATGGCCAGCCCGAACAGCACGCCGATCAGGATGATCGGCAGGAAGCTCAGGACCGCGCCTGGGTTGGCGACGTCGAACACGCTCCCCAGCCAGCCCCACTGGTACACGGCCACCACGGCGCCGAAGGCCGCCGCGAGGGAGAGCAGGAAGCCGCCCGTGGCGAGCAGGGGAACCACGATGGAGCGGAAGACCAGCAGCAGCAGGACCAGGGAAAGGCCGACGACGATGGCCAGGTAGGGCGGCAGGGCGGCGCCGAGCTTCGTGGAGACGTCCACGTTGCCGGCGGTCTGGCCGGTAAGGCCCATGGCCACTCCGTATTCGGACTGGATGTCCTCGTTCAGGCCGCGGAGTTCGGCCACCACCCGGACGGTGCTGGCGCTGGCCGGACCCTCCTTGGGGATGACCTGGAAGACGGCGGTGCGCCGGTCCTCGCTGAGGGCGACGGGCACGGCAGCCACCACGTTGTCTACCGCCCGGAGCTTGTCCGCGACGTCATACTGCAGGGCCTGCGCCTGCGCTTCGTCCAGGTTTGCCGGAAACTCGCCCACGGCAACAATCGGGCCGGTGACGCCCTCGCCGAAGCTCCGGGCGGTCAGGTCGTATGCCTGGTAAGCCTCTGACTCCACCGGTTCGGATCCGCCGTCGGGAAGTGCCAGCTGCAGCTGGGTGGCGGGGAGCGCGAGCGTGCCCAGCAGGAGTACACCGGCCAGGAGTGCCAGCACTGGGTGGCGCGTGACCAGGCCGCCCCAGCCGTGCGTGCTGCGCTCGCGGTCCTGGGCTTCATCGGCTGCTGCATGGCCGGGTTCGGCGTTGTGTGCCTCGGCCTTGGCCCAGGCGCGCTTCGAGATAATGCGGCGGCCGATCAGCGACAGCATGGCCGGGGTCAGGGTGATGGCCACCAGCACGGCTACCGCCACGGTCCCGGCCGCTGCCAGGCCCATCACGGCAAGGAAGGGCAGGCCCGGCACCACCAGGGCGGCGAGGGCGATGATGACGGTGAGGCCGGCGAAAACCACGGCGTTGCCGGAGGTGCCGGTGGCACGGGCTACTGATTCCTCCTGGGCCATTCCGGCCAGGAGCTGCGTGCGGTGCCGGTTGACGATGAACAGGGAGTAATCGATCCCGACGGCGAGGCCCAGCATCAGGGCCAGCATGGGGGAGATGGAGCTCATGTCGAACAGGCCGGAGAGCGCGAAGGTGATGCCGACGCCGATGCCGACACCCATGATGGCCATCAGCAGCGGCAGCCCGGCGGCAATCAGCGTGCCCAGCATGATGATCAGGACCAGGGCAGCAACCGCGATGCCGATGATCTCGGCGGCGCCGAAGAGTTCGGAGATGTCCTCGGTGATCTCCTTGCTGGCATAGGCGGTGACTCCGGCAGCGGATGTTTCATGGGCGATGTCCTGGACCTGCTGGCGGACCTCCGGGCTCAGGCCGTTGATGGAGGTGTTGAACTGCACCTGTGCCACGGCGGCACGTCCGTCTTCGGACACAAAGCGGATGGCCGACGACGCTTCTGCCTGGCGCTTGCCCGCCTCCAGCTTGGCCTTGCCGGCTTCGAGTTCCCGGGTACCGGCGTCGAGCTTTGCCTGCCCCTCTGCCAGAGCCGCCTTCTGCTGGCCAAGCTGCGCCTCAAAGAGGGCCGCGGGTGCGCCGGCTGCTGCCAGCTGCTGCTCGGCTGCCGCCAGCTGGGCTTTGCCGGCATCCAGCTGCGCGCGGGAGGCGTCCAGTTGTGCCTGGCCGGAGATCAGCTGTTGCTCACCGTCGGCGATGGCCTGGCCGGCCTGGTCCACCTGCGCCTGCGTGGCGAAAGGATCCACGGTGCCGCGGACGTTTGGCACGGACTCAAGCTTCTTCAGCGCGTCGGTAACCGCGGCCCGGCTCTCGGCGGTAAAACCGCCGTCGGGAGCTTCGAAAACGATGGTGGCCGTGCCTCCGGAAGCGGCCGGAAGCTCTTGCTTCAGCTTGTCCGCGATCCGTTGCGTTTCGGTGCCGGGGATCTGGAAGTTGTTGGACAGAGTGCCATGGAAGGCGGCAGCTGACCCGCCAACAGCAACCAGAACGGCCAGCCACAGTGAGATGACCAGCCAGCGCCGGCGGTAGGAGAACTTGCCCAGGCGGTAAAGGAACAGTGCCATAACAGGAAGCCGATCTGATCAGGAAGAAGCGGATGCGGAAGAGGTGGAACGGGGTGCAGGACTGGTGCCTGCGGTGAAACCGGACCCCAGCAGCGCCATGGAGTCAATGAGCAGCTGCCGGAGCTCTGCCAGGGAAGCGGGGGAAAGGTCCGCGCCGCGGCGCGTAAACCAGACCTCCAGGGCGGCCTTGCCGCAGGAGATCACCGCACCGGCCAGCGCACGGACATAAAGTTCGTCAACGCCTTCTGCCGCCCCCGCCACCCGTTCGCGGGCAACGGCGATGATTTGTTCGGTGCAGTGCTCCCAGGCCTGAAGCTCCGAGTGCGACATCAGCGTGCTTTGCTGCGTGAGGGTAAACAGTTCCGCCAGCGGCGCCACGGTCATGGGGTCGGCCAGTGCCATCAGTGCCGCTTGTGCCGACTGCAGGATCGGTTCGTCAGCCGGCCGCAGCCGGAACTGCTGGATGGCATTGTCCAGGAACCCGTGGGTGACGGCCGCGAGGGCGGCGTCGGTGCTGCTGAAGTAGTTGAAGAAGGTGCGCCGTGAAATGCCGGCGGTGTCCGCAATGTCCTCCACCGTGAAGCTTCCCGGCCCGTGGCTGCGCAGCAGTGACAAAGCAGCGTCCGTGATGGCCTGGCGGGTGGCGGCCTTGTTCAGCTCGCGCCGTGACGGGGTGGCTGCTGCCGCTGGGATGCTGCCTGTGCTGGTTGCCATGCTGATTACACTACGTGCAACTTTGCACAGTGGGCAAGTTTTTCCGCTCCGGATTCACAGGAAGATGAAAGGTTCCGAACAGCTGTTCCAGAACTGGCCTGGCGATGCTTGGAATGTCCCGGGAGGGATGAACCATCAGCAGCCGTTACTGACGGCAGATCCAGGAGACAAAGAATGTCACGCACAAAGAAAATGACCCTTGGCTTGTCAGCCGCGGCGCTGGCCCTCGGTGCCGGAATCGGTGTTGCCGGCATGGCCTCCGCCACCACCACACCAACCCCCGCTCCCAGCGTCAGCTCCAGTGCATCAGCCGACGGAAGCACCAGCACCGCGCCCGGCAGCATGGGCAAGCACGGCGGACGCGGCGGCGAGCGGGGCGTAGCCCAGGCATCCGCGCTCGCGGCGAAGCTCGGCGTGGAGGAGGCGAAGGTAACGGAGGCGCTCCAGGCCTTCCGTGAGGCCAACAAGCCCTCTTCCCCGCCCGCCGATGGCGAGAGGCCTGACCAGGCCACCCGCGATGCTGCCTTGGCCAAGGCCTTGTCGGAGTCCCTCGGCATCGAGGAATCCAAGGTGACCGCTGCGCTGGACGAACTCCGCACCGAGAAGCAGGCGGAGAAGGCGGCCGCACTCAAGACGCGGCTTGACCAGGCCGTGACGGACGGAAAGCTGACCCAGGCCGAAGCCGACGCCGTCACCAAAGCTGTGCAGAATGGTGTCATCGGTGGCCACTGAGCCGGTGGCTTAAATACAGAAAAGAAGTCCCCGGGAGATTTCCCGGGGACTTCTTCTTACTGCCAGTTGTTTACTGCCAGTGGTGAGCAGAGGCCCCTTAGGCCTTCGCGTCCGCCAGCTCACGCGACGTGGTGTCGGTGGAGGTTCCGTCGGACGGGGCGGCGGCGGTGTCAACAGAGTCGTCAACAAACGGCGTGCCGTTGCGGGGTGCGTTGTACAGCTGCTCGTCCAGGATGCCCTGGCGCTTGGCCACGATGGTGGGCACCAGCGCCTGGCCGGCCACGTTTACGGCGGTGCGGCCCATGTCCAGGATGGGATCGATGGCCAGCAGGAGGCCGACGCCGGCCAGCGGCAGTCCCAGCGTGGAGAGGGTCAGCGTCAGCATCACCACAGCGCCGGTGGTTCCGGCGGTTGCGGCCGAGCCCAGGACGGACACGAGTGCGATCAGCAGGTACTGGCTGAAGTCCAGCTGGATGCCGAAGAACTGGGCCACGAAGATCGCCGAGATGGCGGGGTAGATGGCTGCGCAGCCGTCCATCTTGGTGGTGGCGCCCAGCGGTACGGCGAAGGAGGCGTAGCCGCGGGGGACACCCAGGCTGCGCTCGGTGACACGCTGGGTCAGCGGCAGGGTTCCCACCGAGGAGCGGGACACAAAGGCCAGCTGGACGGCCGGCCATACGCCGGAGAAGTACTGCTTGACGGACAAGCCGTGGCTGCGGACCAGGATGGGGTAGACCGCGAAGATGACCAGGGCCAGGCCCACGTAGATGGCGAAGGTGAACTTGCCCAGGGAGCCGATGGTGTCCCAGCCGTAGACTGCGACGGCGTTGCCGATCAGGCCGACGGTACCAAGCGGTGCGATGCGGATAATCCACCACAGGACCTTCTGGATGACAGCCAGCGCGGAGGCGTTCAGGTTCAGGAACGGTTCGGCAGCCTTGCCCACCTTGAGCGCGGCAACGCCGACGGCGATGGCGATCACAAGGATCTGGAGCACGTTGAAGCTCACGGAGGTGGTCACAGCGCCTGACTCGGCAACGGTGGAGCTGGCGCCCAGGCCGAGGAAGTTCTTGGGGAACAGGCCGATCAGGAAGGACCACCAGTCACCGGACTTGCCGGAGTACTTGGCTTCCTCGGTGATGCCGGTGTTGGCGCCGGGCTGCAGCAGCACGCCCAGGCCGATGCCGATCAGCACGGCGATCAGGGAGGTGATGGCGAACCACAGCAGGGTGTTCCAGGCGAGCTTGGCCGCATTGGAGACCTGGCGGAGATTGGAGATGGAGCTGACGACGGCGGTGAAAATCAGGGGAACCACTGCGGTCTGCAGCAGTGACACATAGCTGGAGCCGATAGTCTGCAGCGTGGCGCCGAGGCCGTTGGGGTTGGTCTTGGTGCTGCCGGTGTACTTGGCCAGCAGGCCAAGGCCGAGGCCGACGATCAGGGCGGCAATGATCTGGAAGCCGAACGAGCCAGCCCACTTGGGGAGCTGGAAGCCGGTCTTGGCGGATTCTGAGGGGCGGGTTTGAGTGCTCACCCGAATACGTTAGGGCCAGGTCCCATATCATGACGAACGAACATTGAGAAATATTACGTGGTCAAAACGTGGGCCCGGAAAGGGAAACCCGTCATATCAAGGGGTTTGGGGGCGTTATGTTACTTATTCCCGCCCCGGATGTGCTTAATGTCTCGCGCCCCCAGGGCAGTAGGCCCGACGTGACTGCCTTCCCGCAGCTTGCTCCCCGTCGCAGCGCCAGCGTCTGAAGCTGGCCGGGGTTCCACCGGCGCGGTGCAGTCAGGACAGGTGCAGGCTGCTGTCCTTGCGCTGGTTGAAAGCGGGCCTGGGGCTATCGTGCTCCAGGCGCGACGCCGCGACATCGTCCATGTTTTCCTCGGCCCATTCCTTCATGTCGAAAATGATCTTCAGCAGCGAGCGGCCGCGGGGAGTGAGCTCGTAGTCTGTGCGGACTGGAACGGAGACGGTGACGTGGCGCAGAACCAGGCCATCGCGTTCGAGCGAGCGCAGTGTGGACGTCAGCATTTTCTGGCTGGCTCCGGGAATGCGCTTGCGAAGATCGCTGTGGCGCTGCTGCCCGTCCTCAAGCGCCAGCATCACCAGGGTGACCCACTTGCTGCTGATGGCTTCCAGCAGCTGCCGGGCCGGGCACAGGTCAAGGGAAGCGTTGTAGTGGTCCTGGGCATTCTGGCGTTCTTGTTCGGCCGTGAGAGTCATATCCCCAATACTTTCCTCAACAAGTGGACTGGCGGCCCAGTTTACCGGGCACTTTGAGGTGCCTTAGGCACAAAAAAGTGCGTTCTTACGCGGCGCGGTGGTGTCGGCGAGGATCGATGACGGGGCACAAGCGCCCCGCAGCAAAGCCTCGAAAGGATGCCAATGCCTACCCTCCTCCACGTCAACGCCTCTCCACGCTACGCCAACAGCGACTCCCTGCGGTTGGCCCGGCACTTCATCGATGCCGTCCAGACTGCCGGCCCGGAGAGCTTTGAGGTGGAGACGCTGAACCTGTTCGACGACCATGTGCTGCCCGCGTTCGGGCGTGTGGCCGCCGCCGCGAAGATGGCTGTTTTCACAGGCCAGGACCAGACGCCCGAGCAGGTTGCCGCCTGGGAAGCCGCCCGCGCAGTCTTCGACCAGTTCGCTTCGGCTGACGCCTACGTCTTCAACATCCCGATGTGGAACGCCGGCGTCCCCTATGTCCTGAAGCAGTGGATCGATGTCATCACCCAGCCCGGCTGGAGCTTTGGTTTCGACCCCGGGCAGGGCTACCGCGGCTTGCTGGAGGGCAAACACGCCCTCGCGGTCCACACCAGCGGCGTCTACGCTCCGGGTGTCCCGGCAGCCTTCGGCTCGGACTTCAGCAGCACCTTCTTCGCCGACTGGCTGAACTTTGTGGGCATCGAAGACGCCGTGCACGTCCGTTTCGCTCCAACCGTGCTGAACGGGGATGTGGACGGCACCCGCGAGGTTGCCGAGGCTGAACTCCTCGACGCCGCCATCGAGTTTGCCGGCAAGCTCAGCACCGCGGGAACCCTCCAGCTCGTCAACGACTAAGGCGTTCACGGTGCGCATCGGCATGTCGGGTACCGATTCCTGGACCAAGGCGTTTACGTTGAACAGGAAGCCGTGGTCCAGGTGTGTTCGGTCAGAGCAGGGCGCGCCTTAGGATGTCCAGCCCCACGGAGCCGATGTTCAAAGCCCGGGTGTGGAATTCCTTCAGGTCGAAACCCGGCCGTGCTTCGAGCTCGGCGCGGATCTGTTCCCAGAGGCGCTGGCCCACCTTGTAGGACGGTGCCTGTCCCGGCCAACCAAGGTAACGGGTGAACTCGAAATTGAGCTGGCCTTCGCTGATGGGCAGGTTCTGCTTCAGGAAGTCGTAGCCCTTCTCGGGCGTCCACGTGCCGGAGCCCCACCGTTCGGGGACCTGCAGTTCGAGATGGACGCCGATGTCGAACACCACGCGGGCGGCCCGCATCCGCTGCATGTCCAGCATGCCCATGTGGTCGCCGGGATCATTAAGGTAGCCGAGTTCCTGCATCAGCTTTTCGGCGTAGAGCGCCCAGCCTTCGCCATGGCCGGAGGTCCAGCAGACGTTCCGTCGCCATTTGTTCAGCAGTTCGCGGCGGTACGTTGCAGTGGCCACCTGGAGGTGGTGGCCGGGGACGCCTTCGTGGAAAACGGTGGTGGTTTCGGCCCAGGTGGTGAAGGTGTCCTCGCCCGCTGGGACGGACCACCACATGCGGCCGGGGCGGCTGAAGTCGTCCGACGGGCCTGTGTAATAGATGCCGCCCTCGTCGGTGGGGGCGATAAGGCACTCGAGTTTCTTCATCACGTCCGGGATGTCGAAGTGAACGCCGGCGAGCTCCGCCACGGCCTTGTCCGAGAGCTCCTGCATCCACTCCCGCAGGGCCTCCTTGCCCTTGAGCTGGCGGGCGGGATCGTTGTTGAGGATTTCCTTGGCTTCATCGATGGTGGCGCCGGCCTTGATGCTGTGGGCCACCCGTTCCTGCTCGGCGATCAGGCGGTCCAGCTCTTCCACGCCCCAGGCGTACGTTTCCTCCAGGTCCACAGTTGCCCCGAGGAAGGAACGTGAGGCCAGCGCGTAGCGGGACCTTCCCACGGCGTCCTTCTCCGGCGCGGCGGGCAGCAGTTCCCGGCGGAGGAAATCCGCCAACCCTGCGTAGGCGCTCCGGGCGGCGGCAGCACCGGCGTCGAGGTCTTCCTGGATGGCGGCAGGCAGGGGGCCGCCGGCAGTGGATGCTCCCGCGGCAAGCTTGGCGAAGAACCCGTCCTCCGCCGCATATTTGGTGACCTGCTCGATGACGATCCTGACCTGGCGCGCGGCGGACACCCGGCCGGCGTCCCGGGCCTGTCGGAGCGACTCCATGTACCCTGCGATGGCTGCTGGAACGTTGGCTGCCCGGCCGGCGATGTGCTGCCAGTGCTGCTCCGTCTCCGTGGGCATCAGGTCGAAGATGGCGCGGATGTCCTGGGCGGGGGAGGCGATGTTGTTCAGGTCCGCGTACTCCCAGCCGGAGGCATGGATCAGCAGCTGCAGGCCCAGCCGCTCCCGCATGGCGTCAAGGGTGACGGCGTCCACGTCGTCCTCGGGCTCCAGCCCCTCAAGTTCTTCCAGGGTATGGCGGGCAGCCTCGGCAAATTCCGCGATGCCGGCGGGGGAGTAGTCCTGGTATTCGGTCTCGTGTCCGGGCACGCCAAGGGTGGTGGCGAACGACGGATTGAGCCTGATGAGGGTGTCCGTGTAGTTGTCCGCGACGGCGTCGATGCGGGTTGTCGGGCGGGCGGCAGGTGCGGTGTCTATAGTCACCCCACGACACTAACCGGGCACCCAAGGTTCCGGAAGGAGGCTGGGGTGGGGCGGAGAAGTTTCAGCCGCGGCTGCGCTTCCAGGCCCCGGGGCCTGGCGTGGGGGCGAGCCGAAGCTGCTGCCGGCGCACCCAGTGCCGGACGGACGGCTTGTTGTCGGGCTCCGGTTCGCCGCCACCCAGGGAAAGGACGACGGCGGTCAGTGCCGCCAGTTCCTCGGCCGTGGGCTGGCCCTTGGCAACAGACAGCAGCGGTGCGGCGGGTGCCTCGGCCGCCTCAACCATTGGATCAGGGCCCACGCCCGCAGGGTTCCCTGGCTGAGCTTGCGAAGTTAGGGGGCGGGTGGGGATC